>NZ_JBCODG010000035.1:0-47970 GCF_040928965.1 Bacteroides sp. 2201st1_D9_2201SCRN_220225
GTGCCACACCGAAAGTCGCTTATTTCACGGACCTGAAACGGGGTACCGCAGAGCAAGTCTTGAACCCGCTGGAAATCCGGATACGTCCAGAAGACAAGATTTCCATACAGGTCAACAGCAAAGACCCCTTATTAATGAACCTTTTCAACCTTCCGATCATATCCCGACAGATTGGTACGACATCAGGTACATCCAATAGTCAGGGAATATCAGGATATACAATAAATAAGGATGGGGATATTGATTTTCCTGTGCTGGGACATATCCATGTGGCAGGAATGACACGCGCGGAGATCGCCTCGTATATAAAAGAGGAATTGGTTTCAAAGAATCTCGTGAAAGACCCCGTTGTTACAGTGGAGTTTATGAACCTGACCGTTTCAGTGTTGGGCGAGGTTGCCACCCCCGGACGTTTCAATATCGAAAAGGACAAGCTGACACTTTTGGAGGCCTTAAGCATGGCCGGGGACCTTACCGTCTATGGGAAACGGGAAAACGTGCTGGTACAACGGGAGGAAAACGGGAAAAAAACCCTGTATCAGGTCAACCTGAATTCGGGATATGACCTTTATGCCTCTCCTGTGTATTATTTGCAGCAGAACGATATCGTTTATGTGGAACCCAACTCAATGAAAGCACGGCAGGCGACCGTCAACGGCAATAACGTCCGCTCAGCCTCTTTCTGGATGTCATTGGCCTCGTTGCTGACGACCATTACCGTGTTGATTGTAAAATAATATAGAATCAGATATGATGACCGTAAATCAAAAGAATATAAAACCGGGGCAGCAGGATGATTTCCTGCGAATACAGGACCTGTTATACCTGTGCCTCGCAAGATGGAAGTGGTTCGTCTTGTCTTTAGCGGTAACGATCGGTGCCGCTACTGCCTATCTGTTACGCACTCCTGCCGTATATACACGTACCGCTTCGGTATTGATCAAAGAGGATTCCAAAGGCAAGTCGGTCTCCTCGGATTTGGAATCCTTCTCGGAGTTCGGGCTGTTTCAATCCGGTACAAATGTGAATAACGAACTCATCACCTTTCGATCACCGTCTTTAATGACCGAAGTGGTTAAACGGTTGCGTCTGGATATGAATTACTTCGTTCGGGGAAAATTCCACCGTCAGGTAGCCTATGGACTGACATTACCGGTGGATGTAACGATAAATGACTTGCCTGAGAATGAATCAGCCGGTTTTACGTTGGAAATACAGCCGGACGGTACGTTATACCTATCCGACTTTATACGTAACGGGACAGATCTTGAAGAAAAGGACGTAAAGGGAAGCTTGCTCGACTCCATCACTACGCCATTGGGAAAAATCATTATCCATACAACACCCAATTACGTGAAAGGCGAGGCATATACATTATATGTAGGCAAATCCAGTCTGTATAACGCCGTCAACTCCTGCTCGTCCAATCTGTCCGTTTCATTGAACAGCGAGAAAGCGTCAGTCATAGACTTGTCATTCAAGGATAACTCCACACAGCGGGCAGAAGATGTATTGAGCATGTTGATTTCCGTTTATAACGAGAATTGGGTGAAGGACAAAAACCAGATCGCTGTCAGCACCTCAATGTTCATCAACGAGCGTCTGGGCGTAATCGAACGGGAACTGGGAAATGTGGACGAGGATATCTCCTCTTACAAGTCAGAACATCTGTTGCCCGACGTGCAGGCGGCATCGAGTATGTATATGGCTCAAAGCAGTGCGGCCAACGCGCAGATCCTGTCCCTGAACAACCAGCTTTATATGACCCGTTACATCCGGAACTATTTAGCCAACGATGCCAACCGTACCCAACTGCTTCCGGCCAACTCCGGCATTGAAAGCGCCAATATTGAATCGCAGATTGCCGAATACAACAAGCAACTGTTGCAGCGCAACAGTCTGGTTGCGAACAGCAGCACGGAAAATCCGCTGGTCGTGGATATGGATCAGGCTCTGGCATCCATGCGTGGGGCGATAATCAGATCTATCGACAATCAGATAGTGACCTTGAATTCGCAGATAAAAAGTTTGCGGCAGACGGAGCAACAGACGACATCACGTATAGCGGCCAACCCAACACAGGCCAAGTACCTGCTTTCGGTGGAGCGCCAACAGAAGGTAAAGGAAGCTCTTTACCTATTCCTGTTGCAAAAGCGTGAAGAGAACGAACTCTCACAGGCGTTCACGGCTTATAATACCCGCATTGTTACCCCGCCACACGGCAGCATGTTGCCGACATCCCCTGTGCATAAAAATATCTTTATGGTCGCATTCGCTCTGGGGCTGCTCATTCCGATAGTCATTATCTTCATGCGCGAGAATATGAATACCCGTGTACGGGGAAGGAAAGACCTGGAAAACCTGACTATACCGTTCATCGGTGAAATTCCGCTGTTCACAAGAAAGAAAAAAGGGATATTAGGAAAGAAACCGCAGGAAGTCAAGGCCGTTATCGTCAAGGAGGGCAACCGTGACATCATCAACGAGGCATTCCGCGTATTGCGTACCAACCTGGAATTTATGACCGGCAAGGACAAGACTTCGAATGTCATCATCATGACCTCATTCAATCCGGGCAGCGGCAAATCGTTTCTGACCATGAACATCGCCGTGAGCCTTGCCATCAAAGGAAAAAAAGTGCTGGTAATCGACGGAGACCTGCGCCACGCCTCTGCATCATCCTATATCGACTCTCCTGACAAGGGATTGAGCGACTATCTGGGAGGTCGTATCGATAATCTGGATGAGATCATCGTACCCGATCCGAAACATAAATCTATGGATATACTACCCGTGGGAACGATTCCTCCTAACCCAACGGAATTATTGTTCGACGAGCGGTTAAAGCAGACAATCGATACTGTAAGGGAGCAATATGACTATGTGCTGATCGACTGTCCGCCCGTTGAACTGGTGGCCGACACGCAAATTATTGAGAAACTGGCCGACCGTACCGTTTTCGTAGTTCGTGCAGGATTACTTGAACGGAGTATGCTTGCTGAATTGGAGAAAATCTACGAGGAGAAAAAATACAAGAACATGTCCCTGATCTTGAACGGGACCGAGGGAAGTGGCGGTCGCTATGGATACCGTTATGGCTATCGATATGGTTATCACTACGGTTACGGCTCAGGATACCACTAAGGTTCCGACGGAAAACAGGGTGGGGATAAATGGATGATTATTAATTAAAAAAAATAAAATGTTTTATATAAAAATACTCGTATCATTGTGTGGCCATTCAGGAAACGTATATCGCTGAAAGATAGCGGTATATTCAAGAATTTTACCGACTGTCACTCGCACATTCTGCCGGGTGTGGACGACGGTGTGCAGACGATGGAAGAAGCATTGGAAATACTGCGCCTGTATGAAGAGTTGGGCATAAAATCCGTATGGCTTACACCGCATATCATGGAAGATATGCCCAACACCACACTGCACCTCCGGGAGCGTTACGCTGAACTTCAAGCCACCTATAGCGGTCCGATAAAACTGCATCTGGCCTCAGAGAACATGCTTGACAACCTCTTCGAGGAACGGTTGGAAAAGAACGATCTGCTGCCCTTGGGTGAAAGCGGTGACCATCTACTGGTGGAAACCTCCTACTTTAACCCTCCGATGGGATTGAACAACATTCTGCTCCGCATCAAGGCTAAAGGCTATTATCCCATTCTTGCCCATCCGGAACGGTATGTTTATATGGGTGAGTCGGATTATCAACAATTAAAAGACATGGGAGTGAAGTTTCAGTTCAATCTTCCGTCAATAGCGGGTATGTATGGCAACCGGATTAAGAAAAAAGCCATGCTGCTATTAAAAGAAAAGGCTATTACTCATATAGGAACGGACATTCACAATTACAATATATTTCAAAAGTTCATTTGTACGAGTATTACAAAAAATATACAAAACTGTTTAATTGATAGTCAGACTGTTATAGTTTAAATAGATTATAATTATCGGTTATTAAGACCTGTAGATTCTGTTTAACTTTTTCTCTCTAGGTGGATTTGCATAAAATACATACAAAAAAATCCAACAGGCTGGAATTCAATGGAAATTGTAACAATCGACTTGGAGCAGATACACACAATCTCTCTTTTATCCAAACCAGTCTTAAAATAAATCATTACACCCCTATCAAGCAATAGGCTTGCAACTTCAACATAAAACAACAATCCATATGTCATTAACAAAAGTTTTAGTTACTGGTGGAGCGGGATTCATCGGCTCCAATTTATGTGAGTATTTATTGGCTCACGACTATGATGTAATCTGTTTGGATAATTTTTCCACAGGTAAACCTGAAAACATTTTTCCATTTCTACAACGATATCCGAATAAGTTTAAACTTATCGTAGGAGATATACGGAATCTGAACGATTGTAAGAAAGCTGTAGAAAATGTAGATTACGTTATGCATGAAGGAGCATTAGGCTCAGTTCCACGTTCTATCAAAGATCCTATAACTACAAATGAAACTAATATATCGGGATTCTTAAATATGCTGACAGCCGCTCGCGATGCCAATGTAAAGCGTTTTATATATGCAGCAAGTTCTTCTACATATGGAGACAGTCAGTCTCTTCCCAAAGTAGAAGATGTGATTGGTAAACCGCTTTCGCCTTATGCCATAACAAAGTATGTAAACGAGCTTTACGCCGATGTGTTTGCCAAAACCTATGGAATGGAATGTATCGGCTTACGATATTTCAATGTTTTCGGTCGTCGTCAAGATCCATTCGGGGCATATGCTGCGGTGATTCCTTTGTTCGTTAAGAAATTCATGGCTCATGAGAGTCCTGTCATTAACGGAGATGGTGAATATAGCCGCGATTTTACTTATATAGACAATGTGATTCAAATGAACATGCTGGCTATGACCACGACAAATCCGAATGCAACCAACCAAGTATACAATACTGCTTTCGGAGAACGCACCACATTAAACCAGTTGGTCGGTTACTTGAAAGAATTTTTGAGTGAATTTGACCCCGAAATTGCCAACGTGAAAATAATTCATGGTCCCAACCGCTTGGGGGATATTCCCCATTCCTTGGCATGTATTGATAAAGCAAAATCCCTTTTAGGTTACAATCCTCAATACAGTATGCGTGACGGTTTGAAAGAGGCTGTCAAATGGTATTGGAAGAATATTTAAAGTAATAATAACAGATGAAATTATGAATGAAACTAAAATTTGCGTAATTGGTCTTGGTTACGTAGGGCTCCCTTTGGCTCGTCTTTTCTCGACAAAGTATAAAACGATAGGTTTTGACATGAACCAAGCTCGTGTGACTGCTTTGATGGCAGGTCATGATGCGACACTCGAAGTGTCAGATGAACTACTCCAATCTGCCCTTGCCAATGGTTTTAAGTGTACTGCCAATATAGAGGAAATCCGTGATTACAATTTTTATGTAGTTGCCGTTCCCACTCCGGTAGACAAAAACAACAATCCGGATTTGACTCCGCTTTACGGTGCCAGCACAACTGTTGGTAAGGTAATCTCCAAAGGGGATATTGTGGTGTATGAATCTACTGTTTATCCAGGTGTTACAGAAGACGAATGTATCCCGGTTGTGGAAAAAGTGTCCGGATTGAAATTTAATGAAGATTTCTTTGCTGGCTATAGCCCTGAACGTATAAATCCGGGAGATAAACTTCATACAGTAGAAAAAATCAAAAAGGTTACTTCCGGTTCTACGCCTGAAATAGGTAAGAAAGTAAATGAGGTATATGCTTCTGTAATTACCGCCGGTACACATCTCGCTCCTACGATGAAAGTAGCGGAAGCAGCCAAAGTAATAGAAAACTCACAGCGTGATATCAATATCGCATTTGTGAATGAGCTATCCAAGATATTTACTAAAATGGGCATTGATACACAGGATGTACTGGAAGCAGCTTCTACCAAATGGAATTTCCTGCCATTTAAGCCTGGGCTGGTTGGAGGCCATTGCATTGGAGTTGATCCGTATTATTTGGCTCAATGTGCACAACGTCACGGTTATAATCCTGAGATAATCTTAGCCGGTCGCCGAATGAACGACGGTATGGGGGAATATGTGGCCAACCAAGTTGCGAAATTGATGCTGAAGAAAGGAATACAGGTGCTCAACTCTCATATCCTCATATTAGGGTTTACTTTTAAAGAAAACTGTCCTGATGTGCGGAACACAAAGGTTATAGATATTTACAATGCTTTGCGAGAGTATAACGTACATATCACCGTATATGATCCTTGGGCCAATCCTGATATAGTTATGCGAGAATATGGAATCTCGGTAACGAACCAACATCCTTTGGATAAGAAATTCGATGCGGCAATTATAGCTGTAGCACACGAACAGTTTATAGGCTTTGATGTAAAAACGTTACTAAATGCTCAACACGTCATATTCGATGTTAAAGCTATCTTTGAAAAAAACGTTGTAGATGGTAGACTCTAATCGGATTGTCTCCTTTGACATATTGAAAGGGGGAGGAATTTTATTGGTCATCCTTGGTCATATACAAATCCCTTACATGTTGAAAACCGTTATTTACAGTTTTCACATGCCCCTTTTCTTTTTTGTGTCAGGCTGTTTCTTTCGTCCAATCAGTTTGAGAGAGTTTTTTGCAAAAAAGACCAGACAATTACTGATTCCTTGGGCCTTTTTTGCCTTTTTGTTGTTCGCATATTTGTTCGTTTTGAAACTTAACGAAACTCATAATTGGGCAAAAGCGATCTCGCTCCCTGTAACGAGTATGTTTGATGGTTTTCTCGGTGATGAAAACTCTTTTATTTTATTTCATGTAATTTGGTTTTTAATTTGTTTGTTCGAGGTTTCATTCGTTTATTTATTGATACATAAAATCACCCCTACAATAAAGCATTAACAATCAGCGCATTATGTATATTATTATATGGAGTAGGATATTGGTTAAATGCTAATAACATTGATTTGCCATATTTTATTGACACAACAATGTCTACCTTGATTTATTACCATCTTGGTTTTTGCTTCATGCGGAACAAATGGTACGGCATGAAGGTTTCACCGATATACTCATTATTCTTGCTTATTATCGCCATTGTTTTCATCGTTCTATTTCCCTCTTACGTTGACTTAAAATCAAACAATTTTCCATTGCATCTATTGTTGCTTTCAATGGTTTTTATTATGAATTTTTATTGGTTTATCAATTCATATTTTAATTCGAGAAAGCTGAAACTTATTCCATTGGATAAAATATTGATTTGGTGTGGAATTAACAGTTTGGCATTATTGGGGCTACATATATTATTTGTAGATACATTCTGGATCGTGCGCAATAAGTTACATCTTGTAAACTACAGTTGGACCATATTGGAATTTGCACTCATTGTTGCAATATGCTATTTTGCGACAACCTTAATAAAAAGATACATTCCGTCTGTATTAGGAAGATCATAAGCTTGCTATGAATAAGACATCGTCCGTAAATAATAAAAAAATATTCAAGAATACAGTGGCACTTTATGCACGTATGTTGCTGTCCATGATTGTATCACTATATACATCACGGATCGTGTTAAATGCACTTGGTGTAGATGATTATGGCATTTATGGACTTGTCGGCGGTATTGTTGTCCTATTTAGCTTTTTGAATGTAACGATGAGTGGAGCGACTTCACGCTTTCTTACAGTCGAACTTGCCAAAAATGACCCTCGACAACTCCAACAAACATTCAATACAGCCTTTATATTACATATAGGAATTGCAATTATAGTCTTGTTTTTGGCTGAAACGGTCGGACTTTGGCTGTTATTCGAAAAATTGAACATTCCAGATGAGAGAATGAGTGCAGCTGTTTGGGTGTATCAATTTTCAATAATTTCCTCAATGGTCAGCATCACTCAAGTTCCATACAATGCGACTCTTATTTCGCACGAAAAAATGGACGTGTATGCTATTGTGGAAATTGTTGGATCACTGTTGAAGTTGCTGATCGCTACACTTCTACTTATTACAGTATGTGATAAGCTCATTTTATATGGAGGACTTATGCTCTTATCTTCATTCTTGATTGCAATGACATATCGCATTTATTGCATTAGGCATTATGACGAATGCCGGATTAATTGGGAATGGAATAAGGTTATCGGCCGTTCTCTGTTTAGCTTTTCAGGATGGAATCTTTATTCCAATATTTGCTTTACTACTCGTCAACAGGGAACAAATATGTTGCTTAATATATTTGGCAGTACAGCTGTTAATGCCGCAGCCGGATTGGCAACAACTGTGCAACTGATGATTGAACAAGTATCAACCAATTTGGTAATGGCTTCGAGGCCGCAAATTATAAAGCAATACGCATTGACCGATTTCAATGCCATGATACAATTACTAAAGCAAACTACTTGTTTGGCAAATGTGTTATATCTGTTGGTTGCTATTCCTTTTATCTCTGAAATACATTATGTAATGAATTTATGGCTCGTGGAAGTTCCTCCATATACAATTGAATTCTGTATTTTATTGATAGTCTCAAGCTTCATATCATTGAATAATAATATTATATATATTGGAATACAAGCTGTCGGACGTTTGAAATTTTATTCATTTATGGCGGGGACAGTATCATTATCAGTCATTCCGATACTTTGGTTATTGTTTAGTAAAGGTATCGGCTTGACTTGGGCTTTTGGATTGCCTATAGTGAGCACATTATTGATTTATATCGTTTGCTCATATACACTCCATCATTATGTTGAAGATTTCAAACCGATACGTTTTTTCTTCACAACGATGGTAGTGAATCTTTTCATAAGTATTCCTTCTTTTACCGCAATCCTACTCATACAACATATCTTGGTTGAGTCCTTTACAAGAGTGATTATCGTGGCTCTTAGTTCTTCAATAATATTGGTTGTTCTGTCCTATTATGTGCTATTAGACAAAGAAAATAAGAAAAAAGTAAAAGCATTGATTTTAAACAAATTAAAACGATGAATAAAAACATACTTATAATTACTCCTTTTTTTCCGCCACAGACTCATGCTGCGGTATTTAGGGCATTTAAACTTGTAAAATATCTTAAACGTACAGGTTGGAATCCGATAGTACTGACGGTTAATCGTAATTATCTATATTTAGAAGATCCTGATTTGTTGGACGAAGTCCAAGACGTGCCTATTTATCAAGCCAATTATATAGAACCGACATTGCGCGGCCTTAGAATGTTGCTTGGAGGAGAAGATACTTCACTCAAAGCCATTACAGCCAAAGCAAAAACTATTGGTGCACAGTCAAAAAGCACGGATACAGTCACCTCTAACAAGCAATCTTTATTCGGTAAGTTTTATAAATATATACTAGACCGATGGATTCAAGTTCCCGACCGCTTTAGATTCTGGGAAAGAAGTGCCGTGAGGATGGGACGAAAAATAATTAAAGAACATGATATATCTATCATATATACCACTTGCCTGCCTTTTACCTCAAATAGAATCGGTATGCGACTTAAACATCTAACCGGAGTAAAATGGGTTGCTGATTTCAGGGATCCTACCACATACGCTAAGCGAATGTATTCTGATTATTTTCCTGTTTTTGCCAAGCAAAAGAAAATTGAACAAGATACTTTTAAATACGCTGATGCTATTACTGGTCTGTCGGGAGCATACCTGAATATATTTAATGATTTATATGAGGGACGATACTCAAATAAATCATATTTTATTCCAACTGGAGTAGATGATGATTATTTGCCTTCTTTTCAAAATAGAGAAAAAGAGAATTATATAATATTCGTGGGTGAATACCTCCATGAATATAAAGATAATTTCTTGAAAATATTTGCCGAAGCTGTCAATTCTAAGGAATTAAAAGGCAAGGGTTGCACCCTTAAAATTGTGGGTAATAAGAATATCAATCAAAAACAAACGGAAGAATTTGTCAATGATTTGGGAATCTGTAACAACGTGGAATATATCAATCATGTACCGCAGCGTAAATTGTATGAATTGATAGTTAATGCAAAAGCAGCAGTACTTATTCCCGGACACACGGCTTTATGGTGGACTAATTTCGCAAAAATGGTCGATTATATCGCATTACAAGTGCCTGTATTAGCAATGGTGCCCATGACTAGCGAAGCACGAACCGAATTGATAAAAGCAGGCATAGGTATTTTTATAGATACTCCTCAGCAAGGTGTTACTGTCATCAAACAAGTATTTAGCGAAAAATTTCCAATGACGGCAAACAAAGAATATTGCCGCCGTTACTTGGCATCGCAACAAACAAAATCTTTCATTGATATTTTCCAAAAAATACAATAGAGATGCATATAGCGTTTTTAACTACAGAATATCCGATATTGGGTATGAAATGTGGCGGAATCGGAATTTTTATCAAACATTTGTCTCATCTTATCGTTAAGAGTGAGACTGGTGTGAAGGTATCAGTTGTGTATTGGGGCAATAAGTTTACAGAAACTGTGTGGGACGATGGTATATCTGTGATACCTATAAACCAGCCTCATAAGTCTCCATTTTCTTCTTTTATCAATAGAAGGTATCTAAATAAAAAGTTAAATCTATTAGTGGCAAAGATTGGCATCGACCTCGTTGAATCTATCGACTGGGAGGGACCTTTGGCTTTTTGTAGTTTATCTGTACCAGTAGTTACAAGATTACATGGTTCAAATGTGTATTTCGATCATTTGTCTGGAAACAAAACTCCATGGAACGTACGGCTTATGGAATATAATGCTTTGCGTAATTCTGATGCCTATATAGGAGTTAGCCGACAGGCTCTCGACCTGACGGATAAATTATTCAGTCTGTCTTCGAATAAGAGAAAATGTGTAATATATAATCCTGTGGATATAAACATGCCCCCTCTTTCATCTAGTGACATGAACAAAAATACAATAACGATACTTTATTGGGGGACAATTGTTGAGAAAAAGGGGGTACTTGATTTGCCTCTTATTTTCAACAGGATATGCGAGCAAAACGACAATGTCAAACTCATTCTCATCGGACAGGATGCAGTAGTGAATGGTTCTTCGACATGGGAAAAATGCAAATCTCTCTTTTCAAAGCAATCGATCGGTTGTGTATCGTATTTAGGTCGCTTACCTTATGACAAGACTATGTCATACGCTAACAGTGCCGATATTTGCATATTTCCAAGCCATGCAGAAACTTTCGGTTTGGTCTTACTGGAGGCAATGTTACTGCGGAAGGCAATTGTTTGTTCCGATATCGATTGTTTTCAAGAGATTATAGGAGACAGTAACTGTGTTTGCAAATGCAGGGTGAAACGTATCGATGAATTTGCAGAGGCTTTGCAACGGCTAATCTCGAATCCCATTTATAGGTGTGAACAAGCCGACAGGGCTTATCTAAATGCAACTGCTAGATTCAACACCAACGAGATAGTGGCACAAAACATCGAATTTTACAATCGAGTTATAAGAGATAGCTCCAAACATCATGTAGAAGAATCCTAACTCAACTGCTTTATTAGAAAATTTAAACGGACTTTTTATTTATAAAATCACATATTCATACGAAGGGGAGTTAAGGCTTTTTTTGTATTGCCATCTTGAAGAAAGTCAAACATTTCAGTACAACTACGTAAAATATAGAAATGCTTCATTATAGTGAAATTTCTGATAGAGTATAATTCCTAAACGAAGTGATTAATTTCTTAACTCTTGATTCATATTATTCATAAACGCCTTATGCAAAAAGGGATAAGCATTATTTTGCCCACACTTAATCGGGCTGATTATCTGGCAAGTACAGTTGATTGCTTAATAGAGCAAGATTTTGGGGAGCCGTATGAAATAATTATTGTAGACCAATCGGCAGCCATTGACAGTACTATGTATAGTCGTGCAAAAGATAGTGATACATTGATTAAGTACTATCATGTGACTGAATTTAGAGGGCTACCTGAAGCTCGTAATTTCGGTGTGCAACACACACAATACGCCTACATCCTATTTCTAGATGATGATATCGAGTGTGACTGCAACCTGCTCAAAGAGCATTACAAGTTCTTGTCACAACCTGATATCGCAGTAGTGGCAGGGGGAATTACAGAAAAATATAAGAATAATCCCAAATCGAAAAATGTAGGCAAGTTCCATTTCTATACGGCAACTCCAGAACGGGGATTCCACATTAATCATAAAGAATATGTAGATCATGGCGGAGGTGGAAATTATAGCATAAAAAAAGACATATTTTTAGAAGTTGGTGGTGTTGATGAATATTTGAATTATGGAGCTGCTCTATATGAAGAAACCGAAATATGTTTACGAGTAAAGGAACTTGGATACAAAGTTTTTTTTAATTATGATGCTCATGTATGGCACTTGGCTGCTGATACAGGCGGTTGCAGGGTTCTGGATATCAATCGCTATATTGCTTCATTAGTACATAACCGGGCTTTATTGATTAGCCGTCATCTCAAATGGTATCATAGGCCGACTGCTTACATCTATTTGTTGCGTCTTGTTGCATCATACGCTTTTACTTACCGCAATCCCGGACTGTTTAGACTTTTTGCAAAAACTTATAAAGAAGGTTATAAAAAAGGAAAACTAACTCCTAAATATACTCATTATGCAAACATCTAACAAACACATTTTTATTGTAACCTATGATTATCCACCAAGTAATGGTGGTATTGCAAGGCTTTGTTTTGAACTGAAAAAATATTTAGAGAAAAAAGGACTGAATGTTACAGTCATTTGTCCCCAAAGTACTTCTACCGATGCAGAGGAGGATAATAATGTGGTGAGATTGCATGGAAGAAGAGGAATATTGGAGTTGCGTACATTGAAGTATTTACGCAAAAAAACTGTTCCCGGTGATATTGTAATTACCGGGAATTATCATCCAGAGGGAATGCTGTCTCTATTGTCAAACAGAGAAACCTATATATTGGCACATGGAGCCGAATATCTTGCCGGAAAGAGTTTTTTCCGACGCTGTATTTGGCCTACTTATCGACGTTTTATACTAAGAAACGCCTCTTGCGTGATTGCTAACAGTCATTATACAGAGACATTAGTAAAACATTGTTCTCCAAATGCTAAAACAATCGCTATTCCGTTAGCGGTTGATGCAATTCATTTTCGCCCTACTTGTGAAAAATATAAGGATGGCTTGCTACACCTCTGTTCTATTTCTCGATTGGAAAAATTTAAAGGACATGATTTTATTATCCGGACGATAGCTTCTTTACCGGCAAAGTATAAGCAACAAGTGCGATTGCATCTCGGAGGTAAAGGAAAATATAAGAGTGCACTTGAGCGGATGGTTACCGATTTAGGATTGTCAGATATTGTATCATTTGAAGGTTTCATTGATGATAATAAACTTTGCGATTTCTATTCAGCCTCGCATATATTCATTCTCTGTACACGTGAAGAAGCGGATAATAGGAATGTAGAAGGATACGGGCTTGTTTTTGCCGAAGCGCAAGCTTGTGGAACCGCCGTTATAGGTACTCGTACAGGTGGCATTCCCGATGCTGTCGAGGAGAATAATGGCGGTTGGTTGATACATCAGGACGCCCACGAAGAATTGGAGAATTTACTCATTAAGTTAATCGACGATAAATCTCTTGCTATAAATGAAGGTCGTAATGCACGTCGGCGCATAGAAGCTAAAATTACGTGGGAACATTATGTGGACCAAATTTGTGATGTCATTTTATGAGTATTAGTCTATATATAGCCTTATATTACAACTTGTTGCTGCTATTAGTTGTTTACATCGCTATTCAACCGGTCAGGGCAGAAACAGTAAGACAGCCTTATATCAACAACCAGATATTTAGCCTTGCTTTACTCTTGATTGTATATGTTCATGTAACTTTCCGACCGACCGATTATCACTACTTTGGAGATACTTCAGCTTATGCCATGGCTTTCCAAAAGAAAGCCTTCTATGGTACGGTTGCTATAAGAGATAGAGATATTGGTTTTGAGTATCTTACCTATTGGCTTTCACAACTCGTCAATTTAAAAGGGTATTGGTTTGTTCTTTGCTCATTATATATATTGCCTGTTTTCTTTGCTTTAAAGAAACGATTCAAACAACAATATGCTGTAGCACTAGTGTTGTTCGTTTGTTCTTTGAGTTTTTGGGGATACGGAGTAAATGGACTGCGTAACGGAATAGCTACATCGTTAGTTATCTTCTCTTTTCTTGTTCCAAACAACGATATTAAACGAATTCCTGTTTGGATTATAGCATGTCTTTTCCATCAATCCGTCATGTTGCCAATTGGCTGTTTCTTGCTGACCCGACTTTCAAATAATCCCAAACACTACTTATACTTATGGGGAACGTTTTTCCTGCTTATGCTTGTTGCACGTGATTCTTTCTCCACTTTGTTGACAAACATTCCTTGGTTTGAACAGGATAAAAGGATGTCTGAATATTTGAATATGTCTTATAAAGGCATGGAGCAAATGTTCTCTAATATTGGATTTCGCTGGGACTTCATTATTTATAGTTTGATACCCATTATCGCAGGAGTGAAATATATCTATACATATTGCTACGAAGACAAATTGTTTATCCGTTTATTTAATACTTATATAGCAAGTAATGCGTTCTGGCTATTGACCATTCATGTACCGTATAATAACAGATTTGCTTATCTATCTTGGTTTCTTTATCCTATAGTATTGATATATCCCTTGCTAAAAGATAACTTAATAAATAACCAGGGAGAACGAATAAAATGGATTATTCTATGTTATTATATGTTCACTTATGTAATGTGGATAAAATAAAATACAAAACAATAGAAAAAGATTTTTATGAAAGATTTAGTTACTGTATTTACACCGGTATATAATAGGAAGAATTTAATTGGAAATCTATATCAGAGTTTGTTGTCTCAAACCTATAAAAATTTTGAATGGATTATTGTTGACGATGGGAGCACTGATGATATTGATGAAATTATAAAATCTTATCAAAATGAAGATCGTATATTAATTCGTTTCATCAAACAAGAGAATGGTGGAAAACATAGAGCAATCAACAATGGCGTATTACATGCAAAAGGAGAATTATTTTATATTGTAGATAGTGATGACTATTTAACAAAAGACTCTATAGAACGAATAGTTTTTCATTATCAATATATAAAGAATAATGATAAATTTGCTGGAGTTTGTGGTATGAAATGCTTTCCAGATGGTTCTCGTATAGGGAAAGAGGTTACATGGAAAATTTTAAAAGATTCTTGGATTAACTATTGGATTATAAAAAATATAAAAGGGGATGTTGCGTTTGTTTTTAAAACATCAGTCCTGAGAAATTATTTATTTGACGATATACCCGGAGAAAAATTTTGTGCAGAAAGTTTGGTTCTAAACCGTATTGGAAAAAATTACCTTATGTTATTTTTTAATGAAAAAATATACATCGCAGAGTATTTATCAGACGGTTTATCTGTTTCATCAATCAAAAACAGAATGAATTCACCTAATTATGCCATGAGAATTTATTCAGAAATGGCATCACTAGATATTCCATATTTAAAAAAAATAAAAGCTCATATAAATTACTGGCGTTTTGCTCCTTGCTCTAAATTGAAAATGAAAAATAAAATAAAACAAATAGGAATTTCTAGTTATATTATTTTTATGCCTATTGGCTATTTGTTTCATATGAAAGATAAAAAAAACAATTATATAGATATTAGACATGTCGGATCTAAGCGGTAGAACTTTATTTAAACGGATTAAACCATTAATTAAGGTATTCGTTATAGTAGATTCATATCTTCCTAGGAAACTTAATAATTTTTTATTTGTAAGTTTAAGAGGTATTGGAGGAAAAGTTGGTATTGTGATTAGATACATATTGGTGAAAAATCTAGCAAAAAAATGCGGTGATAATGTTGTAATTAAAGAAAATGTATATATATCTAACATAGAGAAACTAGAACTGGGAGATAATATCAGTATTCATCCGATGTGTTATTTTGAATGTAGCGGAGGATTGATGATCGGAAATAATGTGTCTATTGCCCATTCAAGTTCAATACTAACAAGTACTCACACTTATTCTGATTTTAATTTACCTATTAAATATAATGAAATCCTAAAAAAAACGGTAGTTATCCATGATGATGTATGGATTGGTTGTGGAGTGAGGATTTTATGTGGAGTTCACATTGATACAAGATGTATAATAGGCGCAAATAGTTTGGTTAATAAAAGTGTTGACTCATTCTCTATTTATGGGGGAGTTCCTGCAAAAAAAATAAAATCTTTTCAATGAAAAAAAAGAAATTATTCAAAATAACAAATTCAGCTTATTTTCAAGTCCGGCAACTTCAAGGTCAATTGAATTATTTTTCCGCATATTTCGATGTCATTGCCGTTGCCCCTAAAGGAGAAGGTTGGGAGGAATTACAGAAGCAACAGGCACGTTGTATTCCGGTAAAAATGTCAAGAGCCATAAATCCGATTTTCGATTTAATAACTCTTTTCCAATTGGTAAAACTTTTTATCAAAGAGAAGCCGACTATTGTTCACTCGCACACCCCCAAAGCTGGTCTTTTGGGTATGTTAGCAGCATGGATAGCACGTGTGCCGATCCGTATGCACACGGTAACAGGCTTCCCATTGACGACGGCTACGGGCATAAAAAAACAAATTCTTCGTTTTACGGAACGGTTAACTTACGCTTGTGCCACAAATGTATATCCCAATTCACAAAAGATGTGTGATATTATTTGTTCAATGGGGATCGGCAATCCTAAAAAAATGCTTGTTATCGGTAATGGTGGTTCAAATGGAATTGATACGGCATTCTATTCGCGAAATGCTACACAAGATATTAAGATTTCAACTTTCGATTTCACGTTTGGTTTTGTAGGTCGTATATTTTATGAGAAAGGAATCAATGAATTAGTAGCTTCTTTTATTCGATTACAGAAAGATTATCCTAACATAGGATTACGTTTAATCGGCTTTATGGAAGAAAACCTTTATCCGGTTGATGATTGGGTAAAACAAGAGATTAGCACAAATTCTCACATTGAGTTTGTCGGCTTTCAACAAGATGTTCGTCCCTATCTAATGGGGTGTGAGGCTTTTGTTTTTCCCTCCTATCGTGAAGGTTTCCCTAATGTTGTCATGCAAGCTGGGGCCTTGGAATTACCACAAATCGTTACAGATATCAATGGTTGTAATGAAATAATTGTTCAAAACAAAAATGGAATAATTGTTCCACCACAAGACGAACACGCATTGTATAAAGCCATGAAATATTTTTTGGATAATCCTAATGAGGTAAAAAGAATGGCAAAGAATGCAAGGGCAATGATTACATCACGTTACGAACGCAATAAATTTTGGAAATTGATGCTTGAAGAATACTATCGGCAAATTAAAAATCGAATTAAATAACATCTATGCAAATCATACTGTTATCCGGCGGTTCTGGTAAACGCCTATGGCCGCTTTCCAATAATACACGGTCAAAACAATTTATCAAACTGTTGACTGCGCCCGATGGCTCGAAAGAGTCGATGGTGCAGCGGGTGGTACGGCAATTACGAGAAACCGGCATCTGTGATTCGATTACTGTGGCAACAAGCCAGTCACAACGGGATATCATCATCAACCAGCTTGGAGAAGAGATTCCTGTAGTTACGGAACCGGAGCGTCGCGATACATTCCCGGCTATCGCTCTCGCAAGCTCGTATTTGGCCTACAAACGAAAATGTTCCACCGATGAGATTATAATCGTCATGCCTTGCGACCCTTATACCGAAACAGGTTATTTTGAAACGATTCGCAGGATAGCGGATGCAGTGAAAAACAATGTAGCCGAACTAGTATTGATGGGAATTAACCCCACATATCCGTCAGCAAAATACGGATATGTAGTGCCAGTCAATGATGTACAGAACAAAGGAATATTTCAAGTATCACGCTTTACGGAAAAGCCAGATATGATAACTGCCGAGAAACTTATTTCAGAGGGTGCTTTCTGGAACGGAGGCGTATTCGCTTTTCGGTTGGGGTATATGACAGATATTGTAACCCGACACATCAAAACCGACACTTTTTCAGAAATTCGTTCTCGCTATGGGGAATTTCCGAAAATCAGTTTTGACTACGAAGTCGCTGAAAAAGCGCAGTCGGTAGCCGTCGTACCTTTTGCCGGAGAGTGGAAAGACCTTGGTACATGGAATACGTTGACTGATGAACTATCGGAACACACCATGGGCAATGTTGTCATGGATGAAGAATCCGAAAATACCCACGTCATCAACGAACTTGGACTGCCAATCATGTGCATTGGCACACGGAATCTAGTTATCGCAGCATCAAATGATGGAATCCTAATTTCGGACAAAGATAAAAGCGAGAACATCAAAACTTACGCTGACTGCCTACAACATCGGCCAATGTTCGAAGAACGTCGCTGGGGTGAATACAAAGTTGTCGATACCGCCGAGTTTTCCGACGGTTACAAATCACTTACCAAGCAACTGAAAATCAAATCCGGTAAGAGTATCAGCTATCAGGTACACCGCCATCGCGATGAAGTCTGGACGTTTATCGACGGCGAGGGAGAACTGGTACTCGATGATATCAGGTCGGTTATCAGCAGAGGCGATACGATTACAATCAAGAAAGGTGTTAAACATGCAGTCAGGGCTATCTCTGAATTGACGTTCATCGAGGTGCAGTCCGGAAATCTACTTGCAGAAGAAGACATTGAACAATTTGACTATAAATGGTAAAATCCTTCGTTAAAACCTCTGACAAAAGAATGAAGTTGGTTTACAAGAAAGTTATCGAACCTCAATTAGGCAACCTGATATCCATATTGAAAAAGAAATGATAATCTATAGCATTGATTATTATCAACAAGATCAAGATTGTACTCAATGTGGAAAACATTCGGAATGTATTTGCCGGTAAAATGATAAAATATCACTATCCATATGTAAGTAAGTATATATACCGGACACAGGATCTTGCGAAAGTAGCTTCGTTTTCAGATTCTAAACCGCAGAAACAGCATTACGCAAAAATTAATGGGTTGGAAAAACTTATTATAAATACTGGTAATGAACCTTTTCATTGATTTTTCTAATGAAAAAGACCATCCTTCAATACATGACCGATATCTATCAGGAAGATATTCCCAAACATATCCTTCAAGAAAACAAGATACGCCTGAATTCTTTTTTCCTGGAACAGGAATCCGTACAGAAGAAAGGGACTCAGTTTATATTCAGATATGCATTCTACTCCGTTGAGAAACCCCGAAAGATCACGAAGCAGCATCTATTGAAAGAATATGCAGGGGTGCCTTTGGAAAAAAGGAGCGTACAACCGGAACAAATACCCGATATGAAGCAATATAGTGATATAATACTGTATGGAGATGCCAGCTCTCCTGAAGCACAGCAACAGCTGGCGGAATACCTCCAACAACATAATTCATTAAAAGTCCAGTTGTCTTTTTTTGACAAGAGAAATGATTCCACTAGCAAGGATGAACAAGCCATCGCATATGCGGAACTACAGAAGGCGCTATTTTTTTGCCAAAGAAAAAAGATACCTCTCCTGTTCGTTTCCTTAAAAGGGATGATAGACGACATCCGTTTTCTCAATCTGCTGGAGGAGAGCCATGTCGATTTCAGATGTATCGATTTTCCATGGTTCTGCAAGGAGAATCTGCCTCTGATAAAGGCAGTTGTGCTATATGAAAAGTTGGAAATAAGAATAAATGTATAAGATATCAAGCTTACAGATTGGACTTCAATGTTGCAGCATTGAGGTTTATGAGAAACAATTCTAAATATATTTCTGTTTGGCGAAATCTTATTCTAAAAGGAACTCTAAATAAAAGAATCCACCTTCAGATATCTTTCTTCACTTATCCTCAAAGTATATAATCCAAACATAAATATCAGACCTATTTTCCCTATAACTGAGTAATAAAAAGATTATTCCCCAACACCGTAAACAAAGAAATAACAGAAGCACTTTAAAATGGTGTATCTAACTCACTTTTTTAAGGATAATATCCCTGTTACAGTTATCTGTAGCAGGTGATCCTTTCAAATTGGGCATTAGATGCACCCTTTTCCTTATTCCAACAAATGCGCCTCTTGTAACCTCACCAATTCCCAATACATCTTCAAAAACATCTCCAGATACACCTTCAGACTCGGGAAATAGACGAAAGACTTCCAGCAAAAGAAAGGCACATGAATGGCCGTTCATTCGGAACCTCCATTTCTGGATAGCGTTTCTTTGTCCATCCAAAATAATCTCTATCGGGACAGAACAATAAACAAAAGCATAAATATCAGGCAAAATTGTCCCGATAAAAGAATTATAACATGACTATTGAAGATGAAATCCTCCAATACCTGCACTATCATCCTCTATCAAACAGGGTTGAGATAACGCTTGGGATAACCAATCCTCCCAGTGGCAGGATTGTAAAAAGACTACTGGCCGATGCCGTAACCAAAGGAATGATAGAAGTACTCTAACAATAGTAGTGCCACTATTTTATAAGCAGCACTGCAATTGTTCCTTACCCCAGCAAATGCACCTCCTGTAACCTCACCAACCCCAAATACATCTTCAAGAACACCTCCTGATACACCTTCAGATCCGGGAAATAGACGAAAGACTTCCGGGCAAAAGAGAGGCACGTGAATGGCCGTTCATTCGGAACCTCCATTTCCGGATAGCGTTTCTTCGCCTGGTCAACCGCCATCTTGTTCAGTGAAGCCACGAAGTTAGCCTGGCGTATCGGATTCCATTTCGGGGTTTCAAGAATCACCATCCCATCTTTCCGCTCAGGAATAACCAAATATTCATCCTGCACGTTACGGACGTAATAGCACACAAAAGACAAGGCCTCATAGACATTATCCCCTACATGAATACCGATAACCCGTTCTTCAACCGGTGTACCGGCAAAGCATTCCGCAATCTGTTTCATGGCATACCCATGCAACAAGGCAGCATCAGAAGCCAACAGATAAGCCGGTGCGGTACGCTCTCCTCCCTTATCGATGGCAGCAAAGACAGAAGGACTCCAACAGAGATGGATGAGCTTTCCTTTTTCTTTCTCACGAAGGGAAGCGACACATAAACGGTTATCAAAGACCAAACGGGCTTCTTTCGTTTCCGGATGGAACTGGAACACGTTCCGTACCCTGTCCGGCTTATGGATATCCATCATCAGATAGCCCTGCCAACCGGACACGTGCTTTGTCTTCAAGACGGTTTCGCTTTCCTCCACATCGAAAAGATAAGACAAGAGCTTTTCTCGCTTACAACATACGAAGAGAGAAAGCTCGTCCTGTTCTTTCATCTGCTGCATATCCAAGGAAAGAACAAAAGCCAATTGCCAAGGAGTAAGCTCGGAAAAGCCATGTAATTCAATACAAGACAACGCATCCTTCTCCGGTGAGTAAACGACATATCCCCGGCCACCTATCTCATATCTCAACATGAAATCCCCCTGTTCAGTGGGATGATAATTCTGTAAAACGGTCTGATAATTCATAAAGCAAATATATTAAGTTAGTATTCATCATAATGAGAAATCGGGACCACTCTTGCGTTTCCGTTTCTTTTTGGACGGTATGAGATCATCCTCTTGCGACTTCTTCCCGCTGCCGGTAATGTCAAGTTCCGGAATGGCCATAACTCCCCCACCCTGCATATAGAAAGCCTCACGATCCACCCGCTCACGGAACTCCCCTACCCTATCGATATGTGGCGAGAGACCGACAGCCACACCATCGAAATGCTTCTGGATATTCTGATAAGTGAGCTTACGGGAAAGATCCGCACCTTTAAAGACATGAGCATTTTCCACGTTTTCCATATAAAAGGAAATCCCGTATGCGCCTTTGCTGTTTACATGTTCCGTCACACGGATCGATTCTTCCGCCAACCTTTTCTTAAAATCCTCATAGCCTAAAGAAGCGTTCAATGCCTTAAACACATGGTCATAGAGATAATGCTTCTGTTCATCGGCGCTCATGCCCCGGCCATCAAAACGAATATTACCAAAACGATATTTCTGAGGAAGTGAAACGTCCTTCAGGTAAAAGCCTGAATCCTTGATGCCATAGACATAATAGGATTTGTCCTTCTTGGTGACCAGACGCATATACAATCCTTCTTGTTCCAGGTTCCTTCGGAAATCGGATGTACTTTCGGAAAAAGAGTAGATGCGGTCAAGCTGTTGTAACAGTTCATCCTTGAACAAGGGGTTGAAAAAACCTCCTTTTTCCAGCAATGCGAAAAGGTTGTCATAGCTTTCATCCCCCAATAGGACACGCCATTCTTCATTGGCCAATTTTATTTCTTGCAAGGGTTTATTCAAAGACCGGTATGTATCGGATTGTTCCAGGACAGCCGATACCTTATCCTTGTAATTATAACTACGCATGGCTTTCTTCAAGGCCGCATCGAAATAATAGTTACGGTATTGCGCCTCTCCCAACGTGGTTCTCTTGCCTCCTTCCCTTTCCAAAGGCAACAGACCGTACTTCTGCTCCAGTTCCCTTGAGATCTTTTCGGAACGGCTGTAATTATTTCCGGAAGGAATGCTTTTGCCTTCTTCATCAATTGTGGTCAGCAGCACATGCACATGGCTGTGTGCCTTGTCGGTATTTAGGACAACGGCATAACAGGACTTTCCGTACCCCATCCTCTCGATATATTCCCCGGCAAGAGAAAGCCACTGTTCATCGGAAAGGCTTTCTCCCGGATAGAGGCTCAGAATAAATTCCGCATAAGGTAGTTTCACCCGGTCATTCAACTGGGAGATAAGTTTCATGTAGGCTGGCATGGCGGCCAGTTCGTCACCAGTGGAGGTGTAAAGCACTTTTCCGTTTCCTTCCTTGACCTTGGAAAGCTGGTATTCAATTTTCCGGCTCATGGACAGGTGGGATGAGAAAGAAGGTTGTATCTCGGCTATCATAACAATTTCCGGTTAATGGTTTCTACATCCGAAAGGTATTGGTTAATCCGATCCAATGAATACAATATATTTTCATCGGACGGAAGCGTATTGATATGTTTGGCAAGCTGGTTGATATTGGCTCCTATTTTACGAAGTTCATATATCATTTGCACATCGGTTTTCGATATGCTTCTGCCTTTCAAGGCAGACTCTCTGATAAAGGAAGAAAGGGATTTTCCCTCTTCCTTTGAACGTTGAAGAAGCTGTTCTTTCTCGGCTTCCGTCAAGCGGATCTTTATACTTATATCTCGATTCTCTTTCATATATACAGAGTATGTGAGTGTAACGAACATTGGTCGGCAGCTCGGCTGTCGCAAGGTTTTTTGTACCCACAAAAACATACCTTGCATTAGCAAAGATATACAATAATACTCAGCTGTGAAACAAAACCAGACAAAAGTCTTGATTTCTTAATCCAGATTAACCGCTCACTTTGTTACAAAGTAACTACGCACATTGTAACAGGCGAACGGAAAGCCATTAGTTACAAAATACATAATTACTAATTATATTATTACAAAGTATGAATATACATACTTAATTATAAGATTAAGTATGTACATATTTATATTTATATTTATATATGTAATTACTTATACAATTAAGTAAAAAAGTGTATAATAAATTAATTATAAAAGTATGCAATTATTTAATTTATTATTTATATATTTGCGCACATACTTAAAAACGTACATTATGGGACAAATATTACCAGGAGTAGTCGTAGCTTTTGAGAATCCCAAGGGCGGGGTAGGGAAGTCTACGCTGACAGCTTTGTTTGCAGGTTATATTCATTCGCAGTCAAACGAAGAGGGGGGCTTATCCATTGCCGTGGTGGATATCGACGACATGCAGAACACTATCGGAAAATTACGTGAGGACGAAGCCGAGGACGGAATCATGAAAAAGGAAGAAGAATATGAGGTTATCAATATCTCTTCCTCAGAGTTCATCAACCAACTGGATTTCCTTCAGGACAATTACGACATTATACTTGTCGATTTTCCGGGTAACCTGAAACAAAACGGTGTAGTTGAAACGCTGCACTTCGTTGACGTGATCATCATTCCCTTCGAACCGAACCAGACCGATTTAAGACCTACATTGACCTTTTACTATAACATCTATGAAGGGATTATCGAAAGCCGTCGAAAGATTGGTAAAAAGACTACCGTGCGTGGTGTTATGAACCGTGTTCTTCCGAATGTGCTGGAGTTCAAAGAAATTTTGAAAAATAAAAAAACCTTGCCTTTCGAGTTGATGCAAAACTACATCAAGGATTCAAGGGTTGACTATCAACGCAATTTAAGTACGCTGAGTAAAGCGTACCATCATCCCTGTGATGCTTTCTGTGAAGAGGTATTGGAATTAATCTGTAACCATATAGGAGAATAAAGCTATGGCAACCAACAAAGAAAGGACATCATCAGCCGCCATGAGAAAACTCTTGCTGCAAAGCGCCAGTAAGAAAGAGCAGGAAATCCAGCAGATCGGAAGTGTTGCGGAAAGCACTATCCCCCAACCTGCGATTGAGCACCCCATCCATGAAGAGGTGAAAGAATCGGCTCCAGTCAAAGAAACCGTCCAAGAACCTCAGCCGGAACAAATGGAAAAGCCGGAATCCAAACCTTCCGTGCAGTCTTCTCCAAAAACAGAAGAAAGCAAAGTCTGCGGAAAAAAATTCTCGGAATATCTGGAAGAGCGAAAATTAAAGAACACCGAAGTAATCCGGATATCCAGCGAAACCCACAGAAAGCTGAAGCAGATTGCTATGGCCACTGGATTAGGAATGCACAACATCGCAAACAACATTCTTGAAGACATATTGACCAGCCATAACAAGGAGATTCAAGCGATACTGAAGAAGTATATGAGCATCTGATTCTACTTTCGGAAAAATATATACGCCTGTTCGACTGCATCCGTCGGGCAGGCGTTATTTTTGCACACCGTTTTAGTGAAGGCCGGCATTGAACCGGGACACTTTTACACAACTGCGGAAAAATCCCTTTGCCTATTATCCTGGACAATATGTTAAAGAATTCAAACCTCTACTTGTTTCCACCTCAAAATTTTTTCCGAAAGTAAGAATACGGTAACAAAATCATTTCTTCGTTTTATTTAGGTTTTTAGGGATTTAAGTATTTGTGGGACACTTTTACACAACTAATAAGGGAGGTTTTCCGTATAATCAACTATATTATTGCAAGTTAGCACTTACTGGCATCTTCTCGTAACCGGGACACTTCTGCACAACTAACCGACTATTCGGGACACTTCTGCACAACTGAACAGGAAAGTCGGGATACTTTTACACAACTAGAATCTGCATTCGGGACACTTTTACACAACTAAATCAGGAATCCGGGACACTTCTGCACAACTAAACCGGCCATTCGGGACACTTTTACACAACTGGGGGATCGGAAACAGCCGTAGTCGGGACACTTTTACACAACTAAATCAAGAAACAGCACGAAAAAAATGCTTTGGAATCTTCATTTATAGGGAGTTAGATTCACTATCTCCGTAAAAAAACGTATCTTTGCATCAGTAAACAACAAGTGTCCGCCTATGAAGGAAAGTAATACACAAAAAGAGTTGAGCAGAGTCCCCAGGACTCTCAGCGAGTCTTCCAACACGAAAGTATTGGAAGTTCTATTTGATGCAGGCGGCACTGTCATGTCTGACATTATCATTTACGTGGCATCTTCACAAATGAAAGATCTGTTCGGCGACTGCTGGTTCTCCATCAACGATTTTTGTGAGGTCATGGGGTATGAACGAACCAAGTTGCAACGAAAACTGACCGAGAAGCAGCTTGATTTCCTGTTCAGCAACCAACGTCCGGTATATATCACCGAACAGAACGGCCAAAAGATAGAGCATCCGATAGAGAACACCTTTGAAGCGGCGTTATACCGTTTAGGGACATCCAACCTCAGTGTAGCATACGCCATGAACGGCAAGACGCAATATAAGTTCATTCAAATACTGGACCGCTTTGAGATAAAGGATAACTTCGGCACGAAAAAGCGCACCAAGCGGAATTACAACGTGCATCTGAGCAAAGATCTGATGAATACTTTGCTTACCGAATACAATCTGCTGGAACTGAAAGACTACCGTAACCTGCCCAACCGCAAAGGCTACCGCAAGTTTTATCTGAACCTGGCGAAAATGATTTACCTGATCAAGTATAAGATTGACCAAGGACAAGCACCTTATTTCACCGTTACGGTTGACCAACTTGCCAAGGAATTTGATGTAACGGTAAAGGACAACCATGACCGGAAGAAGAAGGTGACCAGCATCTTAAACGGTATCAACAAAAAGCTGGAGAGAACCAAATTCCAATACCAGTACATCAAAGGAAAAGGGGAGAAGTGGCCCTACACCGTACAGTTTTTCTTTGACCAGGAAACATTGGAATATTTCGACGAAAAGATAAAGGCGATACTGACCTCGCAATATCACGATGCGCTTAAATCATGCTTCTTGTTAAACAAGAAAGGCATTCCCGTGAGCAGACATTATCAATATAAGGATTTCTTTAAATTGGGAACCGGCGAATATTATCATGAATTTACCGCATGGCTTTATTCTGAAGAGGACAAGGAGATTAAGGAGAACATCTACCGGGATATCTATATAAAGGTAGTAGGCATTCGTCCAGAAGACCTTGCCGTCAACTTAAATCCCTAAAAGTTGGAACAAAAACCATAAAATAGTATCTTTGCAGCGGATTGTCAGAAAATTGGCAGCCCGCTTTTTACATACGTCCGTCTGTCTAACAAAAGAGTGGCATCTATCGTTAAGGAATTAACAACAACAGGCGCATGCCTGTACCAGTATGAAACTGGTACGGGGCGTGCCTTTGTTGTTGGAACGCCACGTCCATGTTAGAGGGTACGTTTCCGTACCCTTATATAAACATAAAACAAATTCAATGGTTCAAACAATTGCCACCCTGACAGATGAGACGCTCATGGTAATGGGCGCCCATCTTCACGTGCGGATGACAGACGAAGAAAAGGCGTATCTTGATGCTCATTTCGAGCTTATCCATATCAAAAAGGGAGAACACCTCGTCACCAGGGGCGAGGAAGTATGCTACCTCTATTATCTGGAATCCGGCATCGTCCGGTTATGGTTTCCGGACAAAGAGAATAGAGAGATTTCAGCACGGTTTATCCAAGCCAAAGAGTTCATCAATTTTTTCCTTTCACATGAAGAACACCATGCCCACTACAATATCAAGGCATTGGAGCCATGCAAGATCTGGAGATTGCCCAAAAAAGATCTTCATCAGCTATATGAGTTATCCATCAATTTCAACAAGCTGGCCAGAATACATTTGGTAAGATCCATCAACCGCAAAATAATAAGGGAAGAGGAGTTTTACACACTGGATGCCGAAGCGCGTTACAAAGCGCTTTTGGCCAATGAAAAATGGCTGTTACGTTCAATACCCTTAAAAGACATAGCAAGTTATATCGGCATCACGCCACAAGCATTGAGCAACATCCGAAAGCGCATATAAACCAAACCCTATAAGCCGGGCAGGACAGTTTTACACAACTAATCCTATCCGGCTTTTTTCTGTAGAATTATTCCACACCTGCCGGTTTACGGCACATGTATTTTTTAATGCACATTAAATAAACACGAAAGGCCCTTTAAAAGCCCTTCATAAAATTTGTCCTCCCGTATATAATCTATATGTTTGGAGCGAAAACAACGCGATAAGCACCTTGATTCGGTTCTGCCGACAGGAATCCGCGTAAATTGGAAACACCGTATGAGACAAATAGAAAAATATATAACATTAATAACCTAAAGAGTAATTCCCATGGAACACATCAGACTGACTGCTATCAGCCTTAGCCTGCTGTTATGCACCGTAAGCGCTTTTGCGCAACGCCATTATGAGAACATCCCGGCACTTGAATTGAACTACGGCACTAACCTGTTCGGCAATGCAGGCAACTATTACAACCTGTCCTTTTCCAGATACATCAACCGGACAAGCTATTGGAAAGCCGGGTTTAGCTATTTTGAGAAACCTTACGAATATACAGCCAACCTACCGCAAGTCTCTACCTTGAACCCGGAAGAAACGATTCCCGAAACGATACATGACAAGGGTAAGGACTTTTTTGTGGACGGCGGTTATTACAGAACCCTGGCCTGCAACCTGAAATCCGTTTACTGGGGCATCGGCCTGGGAGGATTCATCGGTACAGAATACGTCCGCCACCCCGATAAGGAATACAACTTCATCATCGGCCCGAAACTGGAAACGGAACTGGAAGTATTCATCCTGCCCCGAACGGCATTGCTTGCCCGCATACAACAACATTGGAATCCCCTATCCATTGACAAGTGGAACACTGTCTGGAACGTAGGAATAAAGATACTGCTCTACTAACCGACAAATCATATCACCATGCTTATTATCATATTGTTAGCCGATACAAATGTATCCGGCCTGATCTCCTTATACCGTGAAATAGGCGCCATGCTGATAGGGGTAGGCTTTCTATGTGCCGGACTAGCGGTACTTAAAAAGCTGATAAGCAACCACGAGCGCACCAAAGAGGCCATCATCACCTATATCACGGCATTGGTCACTTGGCTCATTATCTGGCAACTCTTATGAACGTAGTGGATTTGATACTGGTTGCCATACTCGCCTGTGTCACGCTTCACTTTTACTTTCGGAAAAAGAAGAAAGCACTTTCTTCCGGAAAGGAGAAAGAGAAGCCGATAAGGGAGGCGGTGCGCAAGGAAGGGCAGGAGAGAGCCTGTCCGGTCATCTGCGTGGTATTTCAGCCTGAGCTGGAAGAAGAGGAATTGGCTGCCGAGATAGCCGATATGTACCTGCATGGAAGAGCCTACTACTACTCAGGCAAACCACTGCCGGAACAGCCGAAAGAAGAGCCCATATCCATCAAGTATAAGGATGTGCAATGGGAGAGACTGAAAACGATTCATGTTTAATTAAAAAATAGGAACAAAATGAAAGCAATCGAAAATGTAAGAGAAAAAGCGAACCAAGTCATTAACCGCTATGGAAAGGTTATCTTCACCTTTCTCATATTCTTCACGCTGTTGGGAACGGCACAAGTGGCGGAGGCACAAAGCGGCCTGAAGATTAACAGCCTATCCGAAGTGACAGACAAAGCCAAAGAGGGTGCGGACACCATTCTGGACGTAGCCAAATACATTTTGGCGGCGGTACTCGGCATCGCTCTGGTCTTTGTCATCTATTCGCTTGCCACGAACAATCCCCATGCCAAGGAATACCTGCTCGGCTGGATCATCGCCGTGGTAGTCATCATGGTAGCCTTCCTGATTATCTAAAAACGAAGAGCCATGAGAACCATGCGTAAAATCAACAAGCCGATCAAGTTCTTCGGTCTGTCATCGGGACAGTTCGCCATCTTCATGCTGCTGACGGCCATCATCATCATCGTGAGCATATTCAAGCAGCTGCACCCGATACTCATCATCGGAATCATTTCCGCCATTCTGTTTCTATCCGGTCTGCTGTTCCAAACCTTGAAAAAGGAACACAAGGCCGGTAACCCGGACTACCTGACCGGCCTCCGGATCAAGAACGCCACCCCCCGGCAGATAACGGACAAACGGCAGATTTTCAAATTCATCCTAAAACAGCAACCATGATAGGAATCATCATACTCATATCCCTGCTAATCTGTGCGCTGTGCCTGCTGATTGCTCTGCTGTATATCCGGCAGACAGAGATAGAGGTGAAGGACAAATCCGTGGATCTGGAAAGTGTCTTGCCTATCCAGACCATCACGGAGAACGCCGTCATCAACGGGAACGGTGACATCACCGTCGGCTACCGGCTGCTTCTGCCCGAAGTGTTCACCTTGTCGGAAAGCGAGGCGCAATACATCCATGAGCGGTTGGAGGCTCTTTTGAAGCTGCTTCCGGCAGGCACGGTCATCCATCAGCAGAATTTCTACTATACGGGGCGATACCATCATGCAGAATACTCTTCCAATGCCCTGATAGCGGAGAACAACCGTCATTTCAACGGCAAGGAGATACTGAACAGTTACACCAACCTGTATGTGACGTTCACGAACGGCAGCCGAAACGGTAAGATACGCAAAAGCGCATCGGGCACCTCGCTGATGCGAAAGCTGCACTACCCGTTCAAGCAACCTTATAAGGAATATCAGCAACGGCTGACAGAAATGGAAGCCTTTCTGATGAACTTTGAGAACGGTTTGTCGTCCATCCAGCAGTTTGAGATACGCAAGATGGATGATACGGAACTGAACAACGCCATCTACGACTACGTCAACCTCTCTTACGAGACACCGGAAAACGATGCCACGCAGAAGAGCGTCAACCCTATGGCTGTCAGTGAAAGCGGAAGCATGAAAATAGGGCAGCAGCACGTTTCCATCCTTTCGCTGACCAACGAAGGCGAGCATCTTCAGGAACTGGCCGTGCCGCACACCGGCAAGTCGAAGGCATACGGGGGAAACATAGAGATACCGGACAGCATACGGAGCAAATGCTCGATGCTGTACCCCGTAGGACTTGGCCTGCCGTTCAACCACATCGTAAACATCGTGATAGAGATAACCGATCCAGATGCCACCGTAACGGCCATCGGTGCGGAGAAAGACGCGCTGAACTACATCACCAACTTCTACCCTCCGGCGGCAGAGAAGCAACGCGAGCAGGCAGCCTTCTGCGATGAGATTACCCAGTTCGACTACCAGACCGCCTATACCGCCTTCAATGTCGTGCTGAACGATACAGACCGCACCTCGCTCATGCGGAAAACCGCACTGGTACAGCAAGGCTTCAGCTTTATGAACCAAAGTTCGTGCTATGTGGAGAACGCCGAGCTGTGCAACCTGTTCTTCTGCAACATACCCGGCAATGCCAGGGCCAATTACCGGGGCTTCGTCAACACGACCAAGCAGGCCATCTGCTATCTGCAAAAAGAGGGGATGTACCTTTCGGACGAGAAAGGGCATATCTACCATGACCGTTTCGGTACTCCCGCCAAGATAAACCTCTGGGATTATCCGGCGCTGAACAACAAGAACCGCATCGTTATCGGCCCGTCCGGTTCCGGTAAATCTTTCTGGCTGAACAATTACATCCTGCAAAGCTATGAGCTGGGCCGGGATGTGATGATCATTGACATCGGCGGCTCTTACCGCTCGATGATAGCCTTGAACCGGGGCAAATACTTCGACTCTACCGAGCAGAAGAAATTTGCGTTCAACCCCTTCTTGTGTGACCGTGACAAGAACGGCAAATACCTGTACATCGACACCACGGATGCCGAGTCTGCCGATGACCAGATAAAGACCATCGTCGCCATTATCAGCTACATTTGGAAGGTACGTGAACCCATGCTGCCTGCCGAAAACGCCATTCTCAGGAAATCCGTCATCGGATTTTACGACTATGTGAACAATTCTTCAATAGGAGAGAAGCATGAGCGTATCTTCCCGACGCTGATAACTTACCGGGCTTATCTGAAGGAAGTGTTCAGCAAACGGATGACCGAGTTTGAGAAACAGAAATTCGAGATAGAGGAGCTGTTGCTTTTACTGGAACCCTATACGGACGGAGAGCTGTCATTCCTGCTGAACGCTACCGAGAACGTGGATATCGTGCATGACCGGCTGATAGCCTTCGATATGGAAGATGCCTCTAAGAAAGAGTACTTTCCACTCGTTGCCATCATCACCCTGCAAATGATCGTGGATAAAATCAAGAAACGCCAGGGGTTTGCCAAAGAGCTAATCATCGACGAAGCACTCGACTTCCTGCAAGACGAGAAATTCGGAGACTTCATCGCCTACCTGTACCGAACCTTCCGTAAAAAGGAGGGAAGCATCACGCTGGCCGCACAGAACATCCTGTTTTTGAAAAACATGCCGTCCAGTATCAAGGACTCCATCATCATCAACTGCGCGACCAAGATTATCCTCGACCATTCAGAACACCGGCAGAACCTGCCGGAAGTGAAAGCCGTGCTTTCCATCACGGACGAAGAGGCCTATATGATCGAGTCGTTGCAGCGCACGGAACGCTGGAGAGAGTTTTTCATCAAGATGTCGAACGATGCCTTCATCTTCCGCAACGAGGTGTCCGACTTCGCCGCCGTAGCCTTCGATTCGCGCCAGGCGACAGTAGTACGACTGAAGCAGTTGTTCAACGAAAGCGGCTCGACCTATACGGCCATCAACCGCTATCTGGAGGAAAGGAGGAAAAAGTATGGATGACGCCACCCAAGGGCTGACCGCCCTTCTAGGCTGGTCAACCGACTTCAACGGCAGCGCATACAATCTTGCCGGAAGCATTGCCGCCGCACTTTTGGGCGTTGCGCTCATTTTCGTGGTATGGGCACTCGCCACGAAAAAGGAAAATGCCAAGAGCTATCTGACAGCCTGGCTGGTATGTGTCATATTCACCCTATTATTCATCACCAACAAATAACCGTCATGAAAAGAATCATTCTCATACTCGGACTTGCCGCCTCGATAGGGCTGATGGGAACCGGCAGTGTTCATGCCCAGTTCGTCGTGCATGATCCCGGCCACACCCTGCTGAACTCAACGGAATGGATCGCCAATGTCAAGAAATGGGTTACACAAATCAATGAAATGATCGATGCCCAGGAACTGCGGCTCGGCCTGCAAAAGATCGACCAGTTGAAGGAACTCAAATCATTGAAAGAGCTTGCCGACCTGCTGGACGACGTAGCCTGCCTGAGCAGCGACTACAGCTTTTACCTGAACGTAGGATCGAATTACCACTGCCTGAAATTTCTCAACTTTCAGCGTGTGACCGTCAATCTGAGCCTGAGTACCGACCTGCTGTTCAAGGTGGCCACCGTGACCAGTTACTTCTCGATGAACTCGGAAGGGCGCATGTCCTTTATCGAGCAGGTGAAGGAATCGGTGGAAAAAGCCGCCGAAGAGATGCGTGAGTTTAACGAATCCGTGCGTTCCACGGTCATTTACAAATCCATGAAGGGGCATAACCGGAAGACCTATTACCAGGGACGGTTGGCCGCTTTCACACGACACACCAATTAAAGCGTTATGAATCAAGATAATTTTCTCTGGGGACTTCAGATCACGGACGGTCTGACGATGGAACTCGTTTCGCAAATGACAGTCATCGCCTTCGGTGTTGGTGTCATCTGCTTTATCTGCAACCTAGCATACAACTATCTCTATCACGGAGCCAGCCAGCTGTTAAGCCCGAATGAGGACAAATTTCCCGACATGATGGAAATCGCCCGTTGCCTGGTACTGTTCTTCTGCCTAAGCATATACACCCCCATCGCCCAAACCATCGTAGGCACGATGGAAGTAATCAACGAAGCCACCTCGCTGACCTCCGAGCGTGCGCAGGAATTTGCCCAGTTCATGGCACAATCAGCCATCGAACAAGGAGAGATGATTGCCGAATACGACAAACACAGCCTCCAGTCGGAGGTAGCAGCCGGAGAAGACAGCACCGGCGCCATGCAGCACGAACTGGATAAAAAGATGGAAGAGGACGAAATGACCGGTGTACGCTCCAGCGTGGAGAAGATTGTGCAGCTGCTCAACCCCGCCAACCTCGCCACCCTTGTGCTTCATGGCATTTCCGCCCTATTGGTAGGAATCATACAAGTAGTCATCTTGGGTATCGGCGTGGTCATTGTCAAGCTACTGGTCATTCTCGGCCCGTTTGTCTTTGCCGTAAGCATGTTGCCGGTCTTTCAGAAACAGTTGAGTATCTGGTTCGGTACGCTCTGCCCCGCCTGTATGGTATTCACCGTCATCAATATTCTGAACCAAATCATATGGCAGACCTTCAAGGCCATCTATACGGAAAGTGCCGACATGGTGGACGCAGCTACGCAGCAGATACAATATTTAGGAATGGATCTCGCCCTGATTGGTGCTTATTGCAGCTGTTTCTGGCTATCCTCCAAAATCGTAGGACACAGCGATGCCGGGAAAATCATTTCGAAAACCGTGTCAATCGTCACCACGGCGGCCACCATCGCCCTGATGGGAGGCGCAGCGGCAGGCGGCAAGCTGACCAACGTAGGCGGTGCCGCCTCTATCGGGGCAAGTTTCATAAACGACAACAATAAAAAATAGAACTATGAATCTGATGAAATTCAAAGGAGCAGATGATGCGGTCAAGCTGACTATCCGGCTTTCAGCCGGGTACTGCATCATTCTGACTATCGCTTTTGCCAGCAGTATCATCTTCCTTATCAACAAAATAGAAAAAGCATACGGCCAGGCTCTCGTCATCGACAGGCAGGGAGAAGTCTATGAGGCAAGCAGCCTGTCTGCCAGCGATATGCGGCAATACGAATACATGAACCATGTAAAGACCTTCGTAACCCACTGGTATGCCTTTGACGAGAGCAGCTACGAGAAGAACATTTCGCTTGCGCTCAACCTCATAGGCAACAAGGGGAAGGAGCTGTTGAACGAGTACAACGATGTGAATATGCTGAACTCACTCATACAAAAGAATATCCGTTACGGGGTACGCATCAAGGATGTAGAGATTAACACACAAACGATACCCGTTTCCGGAAAGATAATCTTCACGCAGACCGGGTACCGGGCACGGGGAAGCATCTCACGTAATATCGAAGCGGAGTTCACCATCTATGATATGCTGTCCCGCAGCGAGGAAAATGCGCACGGAGCCAAGATAGAAGATTGGATTGTCCGCTATTCCGAACCCGTGGAAAGCAACGGCACCAACACATCGCAGGCAGCTTCTCCGGGCAAGAATGAAAACCAGTCAGAAACCTCTAAACCAACCGACCATGGAACCGAATAAACTTATCAAAGACAAGAACAAGCTGTTGATGGCCATCCCGGTAATCCTGGGCATCCTCTTCCTTTATGTATTCTTCATCCGTGAGGACGGGAACGTGCCGTCAGGGAGTGACAGACAGGCCGCCTCGCAAGCCTTTTTGGAACCACAGTCGGAAATGGCCGACAAGGTGAACGACAAGATGGAAGCCTATAAGCAGGACAAACTGGAAGAGCAGGAGAAGGCACGCATCCTGAAAGAGTCTCAGGTCAAAGGATCTGATTTTTACTTCGAGCTGCAAAACCAGCAGGAGCGGTATGACCGTGCCACACTGGAGCGCATCCGCCGTATGCAGAACGATCCGTACAGCGAAGTCATGGCAGAATACGGAGGTGGCCGGAACGGACGCTTCTCTCATCAGCTGGAAAGCCAACTGGACGGACTGGAGGACGAGCAGGCGCTCAACGAGATTATCCGGGAAGCCAAGAAGAACTCACGCATCCGCAAGGAACTGGAAGAATCCGACAAATACCGCAAGCGCATGTATGAACGGATTGTCAATTATGACCAAGAGGGAAAAACGGAGAAAGCCGCTGCCAACCCTTCCGGCCATCCATCCGCCGACAGCCTGATGCAAAAAGGCCCGATCTACCATGCCGAAAACGGCAAGCGGGTACGCCGCCAACCGACCTCCGCACCGGGAAACAGCAACCTCTTCAGGGCTTGCATCCACGGCGACCAGACCGTAGTCACGGGCAGTACGGTACGGATGCGGTTGCTTCAGGACGTAACCCTATCCGGCATGAAGATACCGGCCAACACGCTGTTTTACGGTATCGCCACTTTGGGAGCCAACCGCCTCGATGTGGTAGTCAGCAACCTGAAGGTAGGAGACAACCTCAATCCCGTATCGGTGGTTGTCTTCGACAATGATGCCATGGAAGGTTTGAACCTGCCCAATAACCTGAAAGCCAGTGCAGCCAAGCGTATGGAACAAGGTCTTGTACAGAACATTGACATGCCGCTCTCTTCCATCGGCACGATGGCCAGCGAAGTGACCAGCGTAGTCAACGCCACCACCCAGGTAGCCAAGCAAATCTTGAACATGAGCCTCTCACAAGTGAAGGTACATCTCAAGTCCAACTACGAAATGTATATCCAAGAAGAGAGTCAGGAATCGAAGTTGCGTAGGCAAGCCGTGCAAGCGGAGTTACAGAAGCTCTATGAGCAAATGGAACAAGAGAAAACGAACAAGAAAAATCATCCCCTTCAAACATTGATAGACAAATTATGATAGACATTCTCAATTACCTGCTTGCGCTGTCAGCGGTCTTTTTCGGCTATCGGATCTACGTATCACGCCGGAACGGACGAGCCTTTAAAGAAATCCGTCCGCTGACCGTTTCTTTCGGCATTACCCTGCTTCTTCTATGGGGCATTACCGTATTCACCGCCTTTTTTTCAAGAACCGTTTAACATATCGACAACATGAAGAAATATATTTATCTACTGTTTTACTGCTTTGTGTGCAGTCTGCCGCTCTTCGCTCAGGAAAACGGCACTCCCCGGAAACAAGCCATCAGCCAAAAAGACATCTTTATCTCTTTCGACTGTGTGAAACACCTGGTATTTCCTGTGCAAGTATCTGATATCGCCATCGGCGAACAGGAGCTTGTCATGGCCAGCCGGGTAGAAGAGGCGCCCCATATCGTCAGGCTCTCGGCGCAAGCGGAAGGATTCACCGAAGAGACCAACCTGACCGTAGTCTGCATCGACGGAAGCGTTTACACCTATCACATCCGCTACCTTCCCGAAGGCGGCACGGATTCGTACCCGAACATTTACGAGGACAACGGGAAATGGCAGCACCATGACTATCAGGCAGAAGTCAGCGACCTCCATCTGGCCGAGTTCTTCTTTCCGGAGGACATCGCTTACGGAACGCCCGGCAACGAGGTGTCCTTCACTCTGGCCGCCTACAACAACCAGTTGAAAGTATCAACCGCCAAAGATGCCGTGGCATATTCCAACCTGTTTGTGGTGGATAAGGCCATGAACACTTACCACATCACCATCAAACGGGGCAATACCTCCGTATTCACCTACAATTTTGATGACCAGCGCAAATATACCGCCCATGTGGATGTGAACAGCGAGGAAATGGAAAGATGCATCCAAGAGCTGCGCACCAAGAAGCGCAACATCTACAGCCTGGGGGTCATCGAGAACAAGTTTGAGTTGTCAATGGCCAATCTGTATGTGCATGAGGACTTCATGTTTTTCATCTTTGACCTGAAAAACAAATCATACATCGACTACGACATCGAGTTTGTCAAATGTTTCCAGCGTGACCAAAAGAAGAGCAAGAACGCCATCCAGCAAGAAACGACCATCGAACCTATCTATCAGAAAGATTTTGATACGAAAATCAAGGGCAAGAGCCGGAACCGGCTGATACTTGGTTTCGACAAATTCACGATACCCGATGATAAGGTATTCGAGATCGAGATTTACGAGCGAAACGGCGGGCGGCACATCAAGCTGGCCGTGTTGAACGAATACATCCTTTCCGCAGAACCCTTATACAAGCCACAGCCATGAAACTGAGAGAAGCATTAGACACCTATATGTTCGACAACGTGGGACAGTTCGGCGGCATCGCCGAATCACTGGGCTATCAGACCGAATACCGGGACGGATATTTCCGGTTCCGCAAAGACGGGGAAGAGCTGAGCATGAGCGTAAGCGAAATCAGGGAAAAAGCCGGAGCAAAGTACGATGAAAGCCTTCGTGACCAATCAAAAGAACGTGTATCCGCCCTTTTTGACAAGGAACGTGCCAATGATCCTAAATATGTCGCCGAGCTGGAGAAGGATGGCATCAGCATCAAGCGGTGGGAGAACCTGAAGGGACATGACAAGGACGGCTTTACCGTCATCGACCATCGCCTGAAGGTATGCTACACCGGACAGTCGCTCTATGAATACGCCTACAAGCAAGGGAACATCCTCGACGGGAAAGGCACCAAGCTGGAAAAGGGTGTCATGTCTGATTTGATGGAGATACACGGCAAACCGGGGAAGCTCCGTTTCAACGATGACGGAATCTCCGTATTCTACCGCAAAGAGGCGTTGGTTATCCCGGACAAGGTGCTGGGAAAGAAGTTGGGCAAGAAAGAGAAAGAACAGCTGCTTGCCGGTGACATCGTACCCATCACCGTAAATAAGAAGGACATCCTGCTGCAAGTTGACCGGGATCTGAACTCCGTCATCCTGCGCACCAACCAGGAAATCAAGATTCCCGACATCATCGGGCAGACCAGCGAATATGGCGGCTACAAGTTAACCAAAGCCGACAAATACCTGCTCGCCAACGGCCATGCACTGGAGAACAAGCTGCTGCACAGTCCGGAAGGCTACTTCATTGCCGACATCCAACTGACGGATGACAGGAAAGGAGTCATGATACAGAACATACAGAGTATCACTCCCGGCAAGGCACAAGAGCTGATCAAGGCCATGACCCCCAAACTGGAAGCCCATGCGGCCAACATAGAAGCTGCAAAAGAGCAAAAACACGAAGAGGGGCGCAATATGGAAGCCGAGTTTAAGGAAGCGGTGGGCAAACATGACTTTGAAAAAATCGGGAAGCTCAAAGAGGAAGGATATAAACCCAGTGAAGAGTTTATCAAAGGAATCGGTAAGGAACACGGTCTGGATGAAAGGCAAACCCATGAAGTCATCCAGCTGTTCGGCACCAAGCCGGAAGAACAGGGCGAACATGAAAGGCAGGCCGCACGTCTGTTGGATGCCGCACAGACCGACAACTTTCATGTCATCCAAGAGATACAGAAAGAAGGGTACCGGCTCACTCAAGAAGACCTTACCCGGATGCGTGAAACGGGTGTGCAAGCCAACACACTGATAGCCGTACAAAAGATTTTCGGGATGGAAGGCAGCACAAAGACACTGGGAGATGTCAAACTGGCCAGCACACCCAAACCCGACAACAGCAAGGAAATGGCCCGTCCGATAGCCAGCACCATCAACCGGGCTTTCAATGACTTATAACCTAAAAAATCAGGAATTATGGATTACGATGAATTAGTACAGAAAAACATTGCAGGAGAAATCAGTGACTTAGAGTTTCTACTTGCACAGGAAGAGCTTGCACAAGCCTATCAAGAAGAGATGGCTGCCAAGCAGCAAGAGACAAACAACCAAACGGCCAGAGAATGGCTGCTTGATTACGAGAACAGAAATCTATACCAATAAATCATGGATACAGCAAGTGATAAAGCATTACAGCGTTTCGCCGAACTGATGATCGAAAAGATAAAGCAGGTGGAAGACAACTGGCAAAAGCCTTGGTTCGGGATAAAGGGTGGGGGACTTCCGCAAAATATCGAGGGAAGAACCTACAACGGAGTAAATTCCTTCATGTTGTTTCTACTTTCGGAAAAAGAGCAGTACAGCCTGCCGGTCTATATGACCTTCATGCAAGCCAAAGACAACGGCCTTAACATACTGAAAGGAGAAAAGTCATTCCCAGTCATTTACTGGAATTTCTCAGTAAGAGACAAGAACGGAAAGAAAATACCTTTCGACGTATATAAGAACCTGGATAAAAACGAGCAGCAGGAATATAAGGTCACGCCGTTTCTGAAGACATACAATGTGTTCAACGTACAGCAGACCAATCTTCAGGAAACGAAACCGGAGAAATGGGAAGCATTGAAGGAGCAATTCAAGATACCGGCCATCAAGGACGAGCAAGGGATGCTCACCGTGCCTCTGATTGATGCGATGGTACGGGAACAGCAATGGATCTGCCCCATTTATTCCAAGGAAGGAAATAGTGCTTACCATGCAAGGGGAGAAGATAACCATATCGTCGTACCCCTGAAGGGGCAGTTTAAGGACGGAGAGAATTTCTACTCCACACTACTGCATGAGATGGCGCACTCGACTGGAGAACCTGAGCATCTGAACCGGGAAAAAGGCGTGATTTTCGGAGACAAGCAATATGCCAAAGAGGAACTGGTTGCCGAACTCACCTCCGCTACCGTCGGGCAAAGCCTGGGAATATCCACCCATATCCGGGAAGAAAATGCCATGTATCTAAAAAACTGGCTGGGAGCCTTGAAAGAAGATCCCAAATTCATCTACAACATCCTTGCCGATGTAGGAAAAGCCAGCAATATGATTCAGGAACATACCGCACGGATGGAACAGTACCTCACACCGGAGGAACGGTTCACGCAGGCCGTCCTGCAAGACAACCGTCCGGTATTGGAGCAGATGAAAAACGAAGGTTTTACCCCTTCATCACGGTTATTGGAAAGTGTTGCGGCAAACCATCCTACAGCCGACAACCTTGAAACGCTACACAGCACTTTCGGCATTTCGCTGCCTTCCATGGAAGCGGAGCCAGCCATGAAAAATATGAATGAGCCACAGCTCGGATTATAAACTTTTAAAAACCATCATTATGTTTACAGGACAAATTATCGGTTATGTCGGTGCGGATGCCCGGCAGAACAAGAACGGAAAAGGATTCAACTTCCATGTATCCACCAAGTACAAGAACGTGAACAACGAGGAACAGACCCTATGGGTATGCTGTTTCGTGAATTACGAGAGTAAAGTCTTTGAGTATCTGAAAAAAGGGACACAGGTATATGTCTGCGGCGATGTGTATGCCGATGTATTCCAGAAGGATGACGGTAGCCACATCCCATCCGTCAGCCTGACCGTCTCACGCATTGAGTTACTGGGAAAGGCAGAGAAAAAAGAGAGCGGTGACGGAACGGCATCCGGACAACCCCAATAACAGCAACGGCCATGGAAAGAGAGAAGAAAGACCTGTCATTCATCCTGATCCTGCTATCCACGCTCATCGGGACAGCCGTACTGTTTCAGTGGGCTATCGTTACGGGATTATACGCTCCACTACGTAATCCGGCCATGTGGGAAAGGCTGATGGAGAAGGATATCCTATTCCGGTTTCTCTACGTTATCCTGATCGGAGGCCTCGCTTTTCTCTTTCCGGTTGGCAAAGTGAAAGACGAAAACAAGAAATGGGTTTACACCAGTATGACACTGGTTACGGCATCCATGCTGGTTGTCGGATTCAGCCGGTTATCAGCGTGGTATAACCTATTTGTATTTCCCATTCTATTCGTAGCGTACACGCTGCTTGTCATCAAGACTCTGCCTTATTTCATCCGGCGTCATGCCCAATCCGATGATAGCATTTTCGGGTTAAGCCGGGAAGAATCGGCTTTCTACTTCCGCTTTGAAACCGCCTCCGGGCCGCTGGTCATCCATAAGCCGCAGCAGAATGTCTATATCGACGGCGGTCCGGGAAGCGGTAAATCAGAGAGCTGGATCAAGGGAATCATCTACCAGTGCGCCGAGCGCAACTATGCCGGATTCGTGTACGATTGGGAGGGTGATCCCACCAAGGACAAGTCACCCATCCTCTCACGTATCGCATACGGAAGCATCGAACATTTCCGGAACAAGGGGATGGAAACACCCCGTTTCGCCTATATCAACTTTGTGGATATGTCACGCACGGTCAGGGTGAACGTACTTTCTCCGCAATACATGTCAAAGGGAAACGAATCGCTATTCATCCGCAATATCATCATGACACTGATGAAGAATCTGGAAGCAAGCTGGAAGGAAAAGACCGACTTTTGGGCCAACAATGCCATCAACTACGTCTATTCAATCGCCTATAAATGTTTCAAGGAAAGGAAGCTTGGTATCTGTACGCTGCCCCATGTGATAGCCCTTGCCCTTTCTGACAGCAACCTAGTATTCCACTGGCTGTCGGAAGATCCTGAAATCGCATTGAACATGTCCTCCATGCTGACCGCCTGGAAACTGGGTGCACAACAGCAGACAGCCGGAGCCGTATCATCCGCACAGACTCCGTTGGTACTCCTGAACAACAAATACATCTTCTGGGTGTTGTCGCCACTTCCCGAAGAAGAGTTCTCTTTGGATATAACCAACAAGGAACACCCAACGCTGTTATGCGTAGGCAATGCGCCCACCATCAAGGAAGCCGTTTCCCCTGCTATTTCCTGCATCGGCAGCGTCTTGATGTCACAGATGAACAATCCCGGCAAAGCGACCAGCATATTCATGGTAGATGAATTTCCGACCATCCTGTTGCAAGGCATTGACACTTTCATCGGAACCGCCCGGAAGCACAATGTCGCTACCATTCTCGCCGTTCAGGACTTCAACCAAGCGGTCAGGGACTATGGAGAGAAAAGTGCCAACATCCTGAAAGCCTCCTGCGGAACGCAGGCTTACGGTATGACCGGAAATGAGAAGACCGCCAAAGACATCGAGAACTTGCTTGGGGAGAAGAAAGAAGCGCAAGAATCTTATTCACACCAAGCCGGTGGCAATAACAGTGTCACGGAGAGCCTGCAAAAAGAAAAAGTCTTAAAGGCAAGGGACATTGCCGGACAAGCAGCCGGACACTTCATTGGCAAGATTGCCGGAGGCAAGCCGCCATTCTTCAGCGTGCAGATGGATATGTGCCGTTTTGAAGAGAAGGAGATACCCCGTTTCTCCTTACCGGTCAAACTGGGCAACGGCAAAGAAGAGATGGAACTGGAAATCCTGGAAGAGATTATCCAGCAGAACTACATCAAAATCATTGAAGATGTCAACGCCATCCTCAAAAAGATAGAGGACAAATTAAAAGAAAAGTCAGCAGTTCCGCCAACCGGGACACACAAGACAGAACAAAAAATCATCCGATAACATTCAACAAAAGAATCCTACCATGAGAAAAATTCATTCATTATTAGCGGCAGCCTGCTTATTGGCCGCTTCATGCAACAAAGAGGAAATCCAATCGGAAACAGACAAAGCCGGCATGTATCACATCACCGTAGCCGTAACCGGTTCCTCACCCAAAGGCAGTGTGCATATATATAATCTTGACGGCGTGAGATTCAGGAACGAACGCACCGGTACCTCCGCAGCTTCCGTAGATGAGAGTTTCACCGATAAAGCGGAATACAGCACGGAAAAGCCTGTCAGCCAAATTACCGTGCAAGGCATTCTCTATTCAAAAGAGAGTGCTATCATCACCATGCAGATAAAAAAAGACGGGGAAAGCGTATTCAACCAGAGCAAACAGTTGGAGGCCGTTCCCGGTATAGACACTACTGTTGATTTGGTTTACAGTACCTTGAAATAAAAATGCAGACGAATCAAAAAACATATACTTTCTCTTCCATATTTAGATGATATTTCTTATCTTTATGAAAGATAATCTTTCTCATTTATAATCTAAGCTCAGATAAAATGAGATTCAACTAATCCAGTCAACGTTATGAAAGTCGATTTCAATCAGATAAAAACAACCATTTCTCTGCCCGATTTCCTGCTGGAACTAGGATGGAAAATCGTGGAAGGCTCTTCCAACTCCTGTCCCAAAATGAGCAACGGAACGCATACCATCGTCATCAAGCGGAACTCGCAGAACCAATACACCTATTGGGACGTGCATAGTGACAGCGTGCGTGGCCGCAGTATCATGGATCTGATGCAGGAACATCTATTTGAAACAACCGGAAAAATGCCGTCCTTGCGCGAGGTGGGGGAGATCCTTCAGAACTACATCAACACCAACCGCATCACGACACCCGAAAAAAGCCGGTATGAAGTAGGTAACACAAGCATGAGAGCGGACGAACTTCAATTCTACTTGAGCCAGCTACAACCCTACAAGGGCAATTATCTCCAGAAAAGAGGTATCCTGAAAGAAAGCATTGAAAGCCGGTTCTTCAAAGACACTTTCTTTATCCGTGAGGTAAAGAACAAAGGGAGTGTTTACCGCAACGTGTGCATCAAGATGTACAATGAAAACGGTGTGCAAGCCATTTCTCAACGAAATGAAACATTCAAAGGGATTATCGGTGGCAAGTTCGACTGTCTGGCGACCAGCAACCATGACAAAAGCCGCCCGATAGACATTCTCTACATTGGGGAGTCATTTATAGACTGTATCTCCCACTATCAATTACGCCATTCCGGAAACGACCTCAATCTTGTATATGTATCTACGGAAGGGACATTCACGGAAGGACAAATGAGGCTATTACGCCTGATTCTTGACAAGAACCAGGTAAAGGAGCTCCGGAGCATCTTTGACAACGACAAACAAGGGCACAAGTACACTCTATGGCTGCATCGTTACTTTCATGGCGATACGACTGATGTCGAGAGCCTGAGTAACGATGAACTCCGCAACAAGGTACGGAAACTGAAGAACGTCGAACTTTCGGAAAACAAGGATTGGAACGATGATCTGAAAATCTCGTGTGGCATCTGTTCCTCCACGGAGGACGGCCAGTAACCTCATAGATTTGCTCCATCACATAATACGACAACCTATAAAATCAGATCAATATGAATATCAAGCATTTATTTTTTTGTATGCTGCTCATTGCCTTTTCCTCATGCAGCAAACCCGGCTATGAGAAGGCCATTGCGGAATGGGTTCAGACAGATTCTCACGGCACCTGGACGGATTTAAAGTTCGAACTACTGGAAGTGTTGGAAACAGAAGACGTCACCGTATCGGACAGCCTGTGCTACCTGAACAACAAAAGCGCACAATTATCCGCTGTCATACAGAAAGCGGAAAGTCCCCGTGCCTTATTCAAACCGTCCTTTTCCGCCTATATGGAAGCCGAAAAAAGCCTGAAAGCAACGGATGCCATGAAAGCCATGTACCTGCACCGTGACAGTACGGAAGTTATCGGCAAGATATTAAAATGCAGGTATGCCATCGTCCAGCCACACTCAGGGGTGCAGCAGAAAAAGACGGCTTCTTTCCTATTGTCCCCCGACATGGAAAAATGTATCGGCAAACTAAAGCCGACAAGCAAATAATCCGAGCGTAACGATGTGTAGCGACAACGTTTTTTGGGGTTCTTTTTTGGGCGTCTTCCAAAAAAGAACTCCCACACATTTAGATGTGTGGGCTATTCATTACACTACCATCCTTTCCCTTATCAACGGTATATTATCCCGTACCAAATTCAGAATCCGGTCATGATAGGCTGATAATTGGTTAGACTTTCCACGACACTGGCACACCTCCATCCTGCTAAGTGAAAACTCCACCGTTTCCATGCGCCTTCCATCCACCGTTGCCGACATTATCAACGAATCTTCTCTCTTATAATAGGCGTTGCTGAATACACAATGATGCAGCAACTTTCCCTCTTTGTAAAAGTCCGAAAGGCTTTCCAATACCCGAACCATAATATTTCCATCCGCAAACGAAAGATTAAAGAAACGTGATTTGGCAGCAATATAGTCTTTTTCATCCTTTTCAGAATATTTTTTCTTACATTTCCCCATCACCCAATCATGCGCTTCTTCTACATTCAACGGACACAAATAATGAGGATTTCTCGCATCCAATTTATTTTCTATCAGCATATCCACATAGTCCAGCCACAAGTCCGCATCATGTATCACATAGTCATGTCTTAAACAGATTTTTACATACGTCCAATACTTATCTATACCGTATTTTCTCTCTAAAAATCTCAAGAACAAATTCATTTGCCCTGCCTTATATAATATCTCCATCCGATTATCAGTTAATAATGTCATAAAGAAGGAACTCGGACAAATATCATAAAAGGCACCCTTAAATCCATTCCTCGTAAGTTCGGGTATCACTTTCATTCTCGGATAGATAACTGCCGGGCAAATATCATAAATACGGTCATGATGCACATTCCGCTTACGCAATTCCAAAGAACTTCCATATATCCATGCATCGTAATAAAATATAGACATGCCCCGCAGCAAAGACAGCGTTTCTGTCTTGCCCTCTTTATTCATCCAACACTGTACCGCCTCAATTATAAAGTAATTAGCCGGAGACCCTTTTTTCAGCCGGCAGTCCACCATAAAAAAACGGATAACTTGATATTGCTTGTATGTAGTAATCACACAAAAATATTCTTTATATACAGCCGTCCTTTTCCTGCTATTCTCCAATTTCAGGTTCATACCGCAATGAGGACATTTACAGTTTTTCTTATCTTCCTTATCCCGCCATGTATGCCCACAATCCAAACAAAAGCAATTCCCCTTTGCATCACGCTTGAAATAATGCACAAAGCAATGTTTATAGGCATAACGCTTTTGAGCCTCTGAAACGGGAGCTAACTTCCTGCTCCCATTCACGATTTCCATTTGTAATTTTGTCTTGGGTTTCATATCAAAAAAGAGTTAACTGGGTTTGTACTTCGGTGTTGTTCTCACGTTTAGCTTGTTGACGCTTCTTCAACTTTGCCAATTCTTCCTCCTGCAATTTTTTGATAGCAGCCTCACGAGCCGCTTTCTTTTCTTCCTCTGACAATTCAACATGATGATTTACGACTACATTACATTTCAATGGGCTACCCACCTCAATATTATCTTCCTGATAATAGTGCAACGCCATACCAAAAATTTCATCATCACTAAAACCACAGCAACCGCTTTTCTTCACTTGGTTTAAAATATAGGTAATGCAATTATCTATATTCTTTGTAGGTTTTTGATAGACTGGAGCAAACAGACTATCCACCGCTGCCATATTATCAAGGTATGCCTTGATGGTACTTTTAAATTGTTCTGACACTTTCATAGTATATCATTTTTAGATTTCATTTCACAATAAGCCAATTTCACGAGAAACAAGGAGAATAGGCAAATAAGAGCCAACAACGTAACCGACACAACCTTTATCGGACTTGGCGTTATTACCGCTCCGACAAACATAGCCACTGCACAAAGAGCGATGATGACCGAAAAAACAAATTGAATGATTTGCATATACTTCTGCTACTTAGTTTGTTAAACTTCTAATTTTATGCTTCAGCTAGATTTAAAGACCTTTTTTTAAAACCCCTTTCCGGGATGGCCTTTTCTTTCTGCCGACTTTTTTTTTGAGCTTTCATGCCCCATCTGAGTTTATGAGCCTTTTTTTTACGGCACACAACAATAAGGAAGGAGGGATTAAGAAAAGTTTTGGACGACAAAAAATGTTGGGGACAGCGAAGCCGTCCGGCGTTATTTTTTTCGGGACAAAGGGCGAAGACCGGAACTCTTTCGTATCCATCCACCGAAATAAATTTGCCGTTCAAAAACAAAGGATCTCAGATGGAGCTATGAAAAAAGCACATTAGGGGAGGCAGAAAACAAGGAAAAGGGCAGTACGGAAAGTAAAACAAACCATACGGTTTTGCTTGCAAAACCGTATTCCTATCTCCCTGCCACAAGTGACAGGGGGGAACGGGTTAGCAACGGACTGCCGGGACAAACGGTAAAAGGAAGGAACTGCAATACGGAAGAAGGAGGTTGTTTCGGCAATGCCGAAGCTCCGGATGATGACCATTGCAATCCCGCCCACGTTTGGAACTTCTCTTTTCTGGTTTGCCCATAATCAGCCGCATAGCGGATGACTACGGGCAAACCGGGAATGAGAACAGTCATTCCGATGAAGGGGAGGGTGGGGAAGAATACTGCGTGAACGCAAAAACACTCTCGGATATGTAGCAAAAAAAAGCGGCACTAGGCCGCTTCAATCATTTGCTTGCTTTTTTCTTTTTAGAGACAGCCTTCTGTTTAGGCTGATCCGGTTTTTCTTCTTCTTTTTCCGGAGCCGGATAAAACTTGGTGGCTACCATCACAATGCGGTTACGCTTCTCCCCACTTTTAGAATCCGTCCATTCTTCCGGCTTAAAGTAGCCTTCAACGGTTATCAGCTCACCTTTTTTCAATACATCGAAGGAATCCAGTGCTTCATTCTTTCTCCAGGCTTCAATCCCCATGAAAGCGGAAACATAAGAGGTTTCTTCACCTGTCTTGTCTGCACGGCTGACCGCGATAGAAAAGCGTGCTACGCTTGCTGTTTCAAAACTACGGATTTCTGCATCCTTACCGATAAAACCTGTTACTGCGAATGAATTTTCAATCTTTTTCATATCTCTGATTTTTTAGAAGTTAATTAATCAATTTTACAGTGC
>NZ_JBCODG010000036.1:0-38589 GCF_040928965.1 Bacteroides sp. 2201st1_D9_2201SCRN_220225
AAAACGTGCTCTACTGGCATTGGAGCCCTGAATACGGCTGGGAGATGGACTTCCCCGTGCACGGCTACAACGAGTGCCTCATCATGTACATCCTTGCCGCCGCCTCGCCTACGCATGGCGTGCCCGCCGCCGTATACCACGAAGGCTGGGCGCAGAACGGCGCTATCGTCAGCCCGCATAAGGTAGAGGGCATCGAACTGCATCTGCGGTATCAGGGCACGGAAGCCGGTCCTCTGTTCTGGGCACAGTACTCGTTCCTGGGACTCGACCCCAACGGGCTGAAAGACGAGTATTGCCCCGATTACTTCGGCGAAATGCGTAACCTCACGCTTGTGAACCGCGCCTACTGCATCCGTAACCCCAAACATTACAAGGGCTTCGGAGCGGACTGCTGGGGACTGACCGCCAGCTACTCCACAGACGGGTATGCCGCCCACTCGCCCAACGAGCGCGACGACCGGGGAGTCATCGCTCCCACCGCCGCCCTTTCGTCCATCGTATATACACCGGAGTATTCGCTGCAAGTGATGCGCCACCTTTACGACATGGGCGACAAGGTGTTCGGCCCTTACGGATTCTACGACGCTTTCAGCGAAACGGACAACTGGTATCCGCAACGTTATCTTGCCATCGACCAGGGGCCGATAGCTGTCATGATTGAGAATTACCGCAGCGGACTGCTTTGGAAACTCTTTATGAGCCATCCGGACGTACAGCAGGGATTGCGGAAGTTAGGATTCCAATTGAGTTCTGACACCCCCATTTCCGCTTCATAACCGGGATTGCGATCCTACTGAACGCTATTGCCGCCTCCACCGCCCTTTACATCATCATTGCTGATGGAACGGGCGGCTTTCTTGACGCTGGCTTTCAGCTCGCCGATACGGTAACTGACACTGATGCCGAAGCGCTGGCGGCTGTACTTGCTCCAGCTCTCCTGCGTAAAACCAACACCTTCGAGCGTATTGGTATTGTCCATGTACTTCTTAAAGAAGTTGCTGGCAAAAGCAGAGAGGGTCAGACGCTTGTCGAAGAAAGACTTGTTTACGCTCAAGCCGTAATCGAAGTAACTGCTCCCTTTACCCTGTAACATTACCCAGGGAGTCTGGCCGAACACGTTCAGACTGATGCGCCAATCATGGGGCAGGGTTTGTTGCGCACCCCCGTAGGCAAAAAGATTCCAACCATCGTTTTTAAGGCCGTTGGCTCCTTCCATATATGAATAGTTACCGTAGATATTGGCATAGATACGGGTATTGGATGTAGCATTCCAGTTGATATAACCGCTAAGACTCGCATTCTTGGTTTTTCCTATGTTCTGATAAGTGGAGTAAAGCACCTCTTTGCCGGTAGTCTCTTTCAAACCCTCAATCTCGGTATCGGGAACCATTTCGGAGATTTGCTCGATGCTGTTGTTGGTAAACGAATAGCGGAGCGATAGGTTGATATTGAACTTCTGCGTAAAATTACTGTAACTCAGATTGAAAGCATGGCTTTTCTCACTATCCAGATTGGGGTTTCCTTGCGTGATATTGGTAGGATTACTGTCATTCAGGTAGGGATTCAGATACCAGATGCCCGGACGGTAGATACGCATGTTATAACCCAAACGCAAGTTGGACATATCCGTCAGCTTCCAACCGATGCTGGCGGAAGGAACTACATCGTCGAAATCCTTCTTGAAGTTATCGCCTTTGCCTAAAAGATACTTCACATTCTGTATGGTATGCTCGTAGCGCACGCCCAGTCTGCCGGAGAGCTTCTTCACTTTCAAGGAATAACCGGCATAGGCAGCCAGAATATCATTCAGGTGTTTGTAGTGGGAACTATGGTCTTCATCGAATTCATAATCGGTTTGCTGCCCTGCGGCGCGCTGGAAGCGGTCGTCCTCGGCAGTATTGTTGCGAAGAATGTATTTAACTCCGGTTTCTACTGTGTGCATCTTGCCGATGGGAGTCGTATAATCTGCCTGTAAGGTGTGCTCCGTAGTGCTTTGCGAACCGTCATTATGCTGGTCGAGCATGCGCTTCATAAAGTCCTGCCAGTCCGGGGCCACATTGTCCATATCATACTCGTAGCCGGAATAGGAATCCGAGGTCTGCGGGCGGGTATTAATCTTATACGAGAACGTGAGCATACGCTCCTTTACGGGAAACAGACGCTGGTAGTCGATACCGCCGTCAATGGAATACCAGGAACTTTTACTGTGACTATTGGAGACATAGTTGTACAGTTCGTTGGCAGTACCGGGGAAGGTGGCCAGCGTATTGGTCGCTCCGTCGCTCTTGTTCTTACCGCCCCAAAGCCCGAAGGACATGGTTACCAGCCGCAATGTGTCGATTTCATAGCTGGCTTCCATACTGCCTGACTGGAAAGAACCGTCTCCCTTGCTTGTCCCGCTGTAATCCAGGTTGGACGAACTGCTGTCCGTTTCGCCGACGGTACGCCGATTGCCGCCGGAGTAGCTGCGGGGCTGGTTGTTATAGTTGTAATTATAACGGGCGCTGAAAGTCAGTTTGCCGCTTTTTATCGTACCGAATACACCCCCACCGGCGCCACGGTTACTGACATTGCCGCTGAACGTAGCCATATACCCTTCCAGTCCGCCGCCTACGGTAACAATGTTCAGGATACCCCCGACACCTTCCGCATCGTACTTTGCACTGGGATTGGTAATTACCTCTATGTGCTTGATGGAGTTGGCGGGCATACTTTTCAGGACTTCCGTAGGATTATTACTCATCATGTTGTTGGGCTTGCCGTTGACATACACCTTGAAACTGCTGCTGCCGTTCACCTTGATGTTGTCTTCGCCGTCCACCGTTACAAGGGGTACTTTGCGCAGCATCTCAAGAACAGAGTTCGACTTGGAATCGGGGTCGTCCTGCACGTTATATTCTATCTTGTCGATATCTGCCTTTACCAACGGCTTCTGGGCTACAATCTCCACCTGTCCCAACTCATTGGAAGCATCTGTAATATACATGGTACCGAAGTCCACCGACTTTTCTCCCGATTTTACGGAGAAGTTCTTCACAATACTGTTCCGTCCCACCGAAGAAATTGTCATAATGAAGTTGCCTTTATTACCGGGTACTTTCTCCTGGAAGTGTCCCTTCATATCCGTCACCAGCATTTTCAACGCATGTTCCGGCGCTTCTTTCTTAACTATTTTGATTGTAGCGTACGGCTCGCCTTCTTTAGTAAGAGAATCGAGTAAGATACCCTTAATCTGAAAGGAAGAGTTTGCCGCATTCTGTGCAGTTGCCCAAACGGGTATTAACAATACCGCCAGCAACATGGCCCATCTGTTTTTCATGGTGTTTCCCTGTTTAAATCTATACCTTGTCTGTTTTTTCGTAGCAGATAGTGTCTACTGTCACAACGAATTAGGCAAAAATAGGGCATTCTTCGGCATTTATCGGAACACCGGAGTTAAAAAAAGCGAAAAGTACATTGATTTACAGAAAGTAGAAAAACAACAGCAGGAACACATTGGCGGCAATGTTGCTTACTATCGCCTGCATGCTGCAAGCTGTTATGCATCACTCTGTATAGGGTACAATACTTATTCCTGAAATTCGGTCTCAACAGACTAAAAGACGAATATTTCCCCTGTTACTTCGGCAAAATACACAATCTGATACTTGTAAACCGCGTCTACTGCATCCGTTCCCAAAAACACTACAAAGATTTCAGCCCTTTATGGGTTCCGTACCATTTTCAGCAAAACGGACAACTAATATCTACAATGTTATCTCGTCATAAACCAAAGCCCGATAACCATAATAATTGAGCATTATTGTAGAGGGCTGTTATGAAAGCTCATTATGAACCATCCAAACACGGCAGGAGTTACGGAAATCAGAATTCACACCTATCAAACAAAAATACGTAACCCAAACTAAATAAAAACACTCTCCCTAACTTTCCATACCAAGATATAATTTTACTTAGAACTGAATGACTTTTAACATAAACAGCACTTAACGTCCATTCTCATCACTGACTTCGATACTCTTTAGGTGACCCTCCATATTGTTTGAAAAACTCTCGATAAAAATAAGATTTATTGGAGAAACCACATTTAAACATAATCTCTGATACAGTTAGCCTTGTAGTCCTCAATAATTTAGCCGCATGTTCCAATCTAATACTACGGATGAACTCACTCGGAGTCTTATCCATTATCTCTTTAAACTTACGATAGAGAGTAGCCTTACTCACACCTACAAAATCGGCAATGGTAGAAGGACTGAGTGATTCATCGTCAATGTTACTCTGAATAAAGTCTGTCACAGTATGTATCAACTCTTCATCCTCAGGATGGAGTACAATGCCGTTCCTCACTTTGATGGACGATAAACTGGAATTAAAATAATCTTTCAACAATGTCTGCCTAGACAGTAGATTCTCAATAGTAGATATTATCTGTTTAGGGTGAAAAGGTTTAGTAATATAAGCATCAGCACCATGCTTGAAAGCATTTATTTGGTCTTCTACAGAAGCCTTTGCCGAGACTCCAATGATTGGGATATAACTTGTCTTGAGTTCTGACTTAAGTTTATTTATCAGTGTCAGTCCATCCATATTAGGCATCATTATATCGCTAATGATAATATCAGGATGATTATGCTCTATTTCACTTAAGGCTTCAATACCATCTCGGGTCACGCGCACAGTGTACTCAAAGAGAATATCACATAACAGTTCACAAATATTCTTCTCATCTTCAACAACCAATACTACAATTTCCTTATGAATCTTTGAAAGCTCTGCTTTCACCTCTTCTTGAGGTACAGTATCATCCTCATCCAGCGCAGAGACCTGTAAACTATCAGATGACAATGAAGGAATCATTACGGAGAATTCCACATACTTCCCCAATTCGCTATTTACGCTTATCTCACCTCCAAGTAGTTCAACGAGTTGTTTAGTGAGGTTCAAACCTATACCATTACTAACTGAATTACCAAACTTTGCAACATCAAATATCTTGTACTTGTCAAATACTTCCGCCATTTGCTGCTCCGTCAATCCTTTACCTGAATTACGAATCAATAGATGTAATGTACTGTCTGGATCATCCTGCGAAAGCATGACCTTGATGTAGCCATTACGCGGTGTATATTTAAAAGCATTGGACAGTAAGTTGAATATAATCTTCTCCAAAGCATTAGAATCCGAATATATTTTTGCCACGTTTTGCATCACTATCTTAAAATCAATCTTATTATCCCGAAGAATATCAATATAATTATCTGAAGCATACTCCACGAGTGTCTTTACATCTATATACTTCGGATGCAAACTCATATTCCCTGAAGCTTTGCGAAATTCCATGAGTTCACTAATTAACTTCTGCATCCGTTCCGCATTATTCTTGATTATCTGTAAATATTTCCTTGTATTCTCATCGAATCCATACTGTTCCAACAAATGTTGAGCTGGAGTGTAAATCAAGGTTAAGGGAGTAAAGAATTCATGAGCAACATTAGTAAAGAAATTAAGCTTTGATTCATAGTTTTTCTGTTCATGTTCCCTTTCTACGCGAGCAATAAGAACCTGACGACTAAGGCGAATGCGATTCTTCACTACCGATTTTACAATACAAAAGATGATGACAATCAATACTCCATAGATAGTTAAAGCCGGCACGCTAAGCCACCATGGATAACCAACTTTAATCGTCAGGCGATAGATATGATTCCCCCAAACTCTGTCACCATTAGTACATTTTACTTCCAAATGATAATTACCGGAGGGTAGATGAGTAAAAATGAGACTAGGATTATTTCCCATCTCCACCCAATCATCAGAATGGTTCTTCAAACGATAAGCGTATTCACAATTCTCGTTATTTATAAAATCTTTAGCTATGAAATTAAACGATACAAAACGCTCTTCATAACCTAATTTTAGGATACCTTTCTCTATACGTTTGTTAATATCTTGCAGTGTATTATATATCTTTAGAGTATTCAAAGTAAGAAGTGGATTAAAATCCCTTTTATGTATATTTTGGGGATTGAAATAATTAAGACCACTCACTCCACCAAAGTACAGATAATTACGCCTATCTTTTAAAAAAGCTCCATCAGAAAATTCATCATTCTGCAAGCCATCGTTCAGAGTGTAATTATCGATCTTACCATTAGTGATATTCAAGCAAGAGAGACCTTGATTAGTACTTATCCAAATATTATTCTTTGAATCTTTTAATATCCCATGAACAGTTTTGTTAGTCAAAGTCCCATCAACGTACTTAGTCAAAGTGAAGTCGTTGTTACAACCTTGTAACTTATTAAGTCCATAGCTGGTTCCTATCCAAGTGTCCGAATGATCTTGAAACAAACAAAGTATATCACTATTAGTAAGTAGAATACGACTATCAATATCTTCCAAAGTCTTGATAGTATTGTTTTTTAAGTTAATCCAATGCAATCCCCCACCACGAGTTCCAAACCATAATGCCTGGTTTTCAGGATCGGACGCAATAGCATAAACTACATCGTTACTCAGTGAAATACTTTTATCTGATGAATTGTACTGACGGAAGCCTTTTACCCTATATCTACCCTGCTCCTTAGAAATCTCCATCTTTATCAGCCCATAACCTGAGGTGCCTATCCACATTAATGAATCGTTGTTAGTAAAAAAGATGTTGTATACCGCTTTAAACATTGGATATTTATCTGGTATGTCCAGCCTATTAAGTCGTCCGGTAACCGCATCCAAAATATTAATACCTACACCTTCCGTTCCAATAAAAATATCATTGGCTCTATTCTTCCTCAAGGCATAAACAGAATTAGATATTAGCCCTTGAGATTCATCTAAATAATCACGTATTGTCTTAGTATCAGGATTTAACAGTTTTATTCCATTTCCTTTTGTTCCAACAAGGATATTACCGATAGTATCTTCACAAAAACATCTTACAGGATGAGTAGTATGAATTGTCTGAAACAATGAGTCATAATGATAAAATTGTATCAATCCTTGCCCATCCGTACCTATCCATAAGATATTTTGGCTACCAAGATAAAGAGTAAATACAGATAACTGATTAGGCAATTCATCCAGATAAGTATGAGTATCAGATTTTAGATCGTAAAGAATACACCCACCTTCTATAAAACTGATGTACATCACATCACCAGATAAAAGGACTTGAGATACAGGCTTACTTATGCTAAGCCGAATAGAATGAGAAACTGTAAAGTCATGATTCAGTATGAAAAGTCTGTTCTTCCCGTTCAAAACAAATCGACCGCCACTCTGAAACAAGCTATTCACTGGACCATCCATGCCAATAGACAGCAATTTATCCTTCTTTCCCTCCTTAATAAATTGCCTATAAGAAATATGAGCAATAGTACCGTCTTCCAAAAGAAAAAGCAAATTATCCAATTTATCTATGGAAAAATCTTTCACCTCAGTTACAAAATCAGTTTTGACAAAATTGAATTCATCAATAGAATCATCATATATAAAGAAGCCCACTCCCTTTACAAAACAAACAATTTCACTTCCAGCACTCTGTGCAAGAATAAATGACTTTTCCTGGTAGGGAATCTTGTTATCTTTCCTCAAATAATACCTTGTTATCTGATAGGTTTGCTTGTCCAAACGATTAATACCATTATCTGTAGCTATCCATAAACAGTTTTCTTTCTCAATTATCTGACGAATAATATTATTGCTTATAGAGTTCGGATCACTTTTACTATACCTAAACGTTGTGATTTCTCTCCCATTGTACGCATTCAGTCCATCCCATGTTCCTATCCACATTGTATTCTCGGAGTCTTCCAAAATACAGTTTACCGAATTATTCGTCAGCCCATTTATATTAGAGATATATCTCACCACATTAGAAGCATATAGATTCTCAGAGGTAAAAAATAAAATAAGTAGAAAATGAATTATTTGTGTAAATAAAGATGTTTTCATGTATAATATTCCTGTTTAAGCATTTAGGATAAAATGCAAATATATACATTTCTCCAATAACAACGAGTATTATGATCCTACAAAGGCTAAATGAAGATATTTATTCCTTCTAGTACTGTACCCTTAAAAGATTATCTATCCTTGACAACGAATAACCCCTAGAAGGAATAAGATTACACAGATTCGTCCTATATGTAATCTGCATCTAAATGACAACTAATCCACTTCTGTTCTTTTTAGCAAACAAGAATCAACAGACTGTATTAATTATTCGTTAATGCTGCTTCAAGACATACTTAAAATATCCCGGGTCTTGTAATGGTGAGCGCATACCGGCAACTTCCAATGCTCTGAGAACAAAAACATTCCAAGAAAAAACCCTTGTGCTAGGCCACCAACAGCCGGATACGCTTAAATCATAAGGCAAAAACTCATGGCTAAAAGGCTCATCCGGATGAAGCGTGATCTCTACGGCAAGTCGGTCTTTGATTCGTTTTTTAGCATCCTTCCATCCATGTTTCAATCCAGCTACATATCCGCAAACCTCTTCACGCATCCAACTGCCAGCATTATAATAGATACCATTATCCCAAAACATATTGGGTGAAAAAGGTTTGTTCTCCATAGTGAAAAAAGTATCTTTTTCATGGAAAATCAACGGTGAATATCCATTCTTTACAGGAACTTTATCCAGGGTTTTGACAACCATCTCTGACGTCAGTATAGGTTTATCAAATAGCCACCACGATACAAACTCCGGCAATAGAGAATTGAATGTAATAGAATAAGGATATTTACGATTATCGATCAGATATCCTCTCTTCTTGTCATAGAAAGCCCTATATTCCTGATTAGCTTTCTCCACATATTTTTGAGAAACAGGAAGTCCTAGTTCCTTCGCTACTTGGAGAGTAACGGCAAACATCCCCTGATTAACAGCCAAGTCGGATGTCTTATCCGGATATTCCACCACATCATTCTGTCCCAATACAAACTCTGCAGCACAAATACCGTCTCCATCAGGGTCGTACTCATTGATACAAAAATTGAAAGCTTTCTTTATCTTATCCATAGGAATGGGTGTCCCATATAACCGATGATTAACCAAAGCAAACCATAAGAATTCAAGCGTGGCATCATTACCCTTTACTTCCCTACTTCCCATGCAAGGAGTAATAATAGTACCGATAGCTCCTCGTACATCTTGTGTTGCTGCCCAAGCATCAAATATTTCCTCAGAAGCATCTTTATCATATACTCCCATAAGACTCCAGAAAGAATCTCTATTATACATGTCAGGAGCATAATTAATACTTGGAACATTCAAGGGAGTAAAATTGTTTCGACTTGTAATCCACATCAGCATCTGATAACAAGCATACAAGCACTTCTCTTCCGTAGTACCCTTAAAGCCCAGTCCATCCGCCAAATAGACTTGAGATGCTAAACGAAGATCATGTAAAGTAGGCTGAGCCGGTGTGGCAAAAATGAAGACTCTCTTAACCTCTTTCTTATTCTGTTTCAAACAGTGATAGGCATAGTTATGAGCATCTGAACGGATGACTTCCAAATCTGTTATTTCCAAATTAAAGTCACTTCCTTTCTGTAAGGAAGAAGCTGCAATCAACAGGTAAGTAAGCTCCTGCTCTGTGTTTGCTATAAAAACTGTTTCTTCTTGCTGCACCCAATCTGCTGCAGAAGAAGGCATATCCGTTTGATAATGCAGTCCTGCGACATCTATACTGCCCGTTCCTTCGCCTTTCCACAACTTCACTGTGATGGGATTTGCAGAGCGATGTTTAAAACGAATTGTATAAAAACCATCAGACAATTTATAAGGGATACGTACACCAGATATTTCACTTTGCACCGAATTTCCTTTCACAGTAAACACATTCCCGTTCCTTTCCAAACTGGCACCTGCATAAGATTTCCATTTCTGTATTTCAGGAACTGGGTAAAAGCAAGTATTCACCGGATGATTAAAATCGGATACTTCACCGAAAGTGAATTTCACGGAATAATCTCCTTTTTGACGCTGTCTTTCATCGACAATCCTGATAAGATTAGCATCACAAATTTCGCGTATCGCTCTAAAACCGATTTCCCCCTGTTTAGACGGACGGCGGCGGATATTGCGTGTCCACAGATTTTTATCACCAGCATCAGTCAGCAGCCCTACAGCCAATGTATCGTTCAACATATATCCTGCTGCCGGATAGGTTTCATGGGCTACCCCGCCCATATTCTCATTATCATCAAAGCTCCAAAAAGCAAAAGGCTTGTCGGCAGCAGTTATGGATGTACCAACTGAATAATATAATAAAGAAAGATTATTCTGTTGTAACTCTATTCGCTTACTGACCAATTGTGAACTAACAACCTCATAAATCACATTAACCGACAAGTCTGCCTCCAACTTCTTTAAATACACATTTCCTGAAAGTACCACTTTTCGCTCCGACTGTTCCACCGAAGTCGCTTTCCACCCTTTCAAGGTCTCTCTGACAGAGTAATCTTCATTATCAAAATATAAATCCAACTCTCCGGCTTTACCTTGCTCCATTATCAATTGGGAACCATAATAGATATTCACATAATATCCTTGGTTCTTATTTCCCAACACATGTAACTTCATCTCGTCAGCAAATCCCTGCACACAAAAAATAGCCAACAAAAATACAAGGCATATAAAATGCTTACTCATAGTATATCTAAATTATAGAGGATGTGTCAAAAATAAATTAGCTATCATTGGAGCATTCTTCAGAAACAGATGATACAAATCAAATATAAAAACAGATCCGGATAATTCCTGTTAATTTTTCCTTCATCGGAAACAGCAACTCACAAGTGATAAAACACTAAAAATTCAACACATCCTCAAGAATAATTAATAACCAGGATTCTGAATCAACTTGCCACCAGACTTATCTATATCTTTTTGAGGAATCGGGAACAAATAGTTACGATCCGTAAAAGCCTGGCCATTAGCGTTAAGCACTTCCTTTGCAATGCCCCAACGTTTCAGGTCTCTAAAGCGATGAGACTCCAATCCAAGTTCCACGCGACGTTCGTGTATCAACCATTCCCATGCTTGTTCTTTGGAACCAAGCCTATCTCTATCGGGTAATGTTCCAGCAGGAGCTTTCGTCTCCCCATCAACCCCCACAGTATTTCTTGCCCTTTCTCTGACCTCATTGATAATATCAATAGCATCGGATACCTTACCTGTTTCAATCAAAGCTTCGGCCTTCCATAACATCACATCTGCATAACGGATATACACTTTATTACTTGGGGCATCATCATAACCTTGGTTCTTATTGGATAAATCACCCAAAATTTTATACACCAATTGCTTTTCAACATCAACGGTCAAATTCAAACGTGGGTCATTCGGTTCAAACTCCTTAATAAAACTCTTAGAAGGTGCAAAGAAGCCCCAACCCAGCAAAGCACACAACCCGTTACCTTGCGCCGGAGTCATCTTCTCCTTATGATCGTAAGCAAAAATAACCTCATTATCGGTGAACTCATGATACTGGCTAAATGAGTCAAAATAATTACTGTTCAAACGATAAAAGCCTTTATCTTCAAGTTCTTTAATAGCACTTAGTACTCCCGGATAATCCTTTCTATATAATGCCACCTTAGCCTGCATTGCTAAGACAGCTCCCAAAGAGACCCTCCAAGGCTCACTTTCTGATGAGAACTTCGTAAGTGGCAAATTTCCTTTTGCATCTTCCAAATCATTCATAATCTGTTCCCAAACTATTTCTTTGTCCGTTCTCTCAGATACCTTATATGCATCCTCAAAATCTTTAATAGGAGCTATCAAAAAAGGAACATCACCAAAGTTCGTAACAAGATCGAAATAATAGAAGGCACGTAGAAAATAAGTTTCACCCAACAAACGCTTTCTTAATGAAGCATCCATCCCAACAGTCTCTATAATTTTATCATCCATCAGATAGCTTAAAGCTAAATTTGCTCTAGAAACACCCTCATATTGATAACTCCAGAAACCGTTGAATGCAGTGTTAGAAGCTATATATGAGTAGTTCTGAATTTCATCCATCCAAGGCTGGTCGCCATCTGGATTCCATTTCTTCAAAGCGTCATCCGAAGCTAAATCATAAACAACAAAATCATTACGAGTCACAGTACCGTCATCCCATGCCCAATCTCCCAGCAAATTCAAAGTACTCGCAAGCATCTGATAAGTAGAGTTTACTGAATATTGAACACTTGTAAGCGTAGGATTTGTATTTACATTATCCGGTGTTAATAATCCTATCGGATCCTTATGTAAATAATCATCACAACTTGTCACAAACAAAAGACTTATCACACTAAACAAAGTTATATGTATCTTTTTCATTAGTCTAATCTTTAACAGTTTAAAATTTAACATTTACACCAAACAAGAATGATCTTGCTTGGGGATAAGTTCCATAATCTATTAGGTCCGTAGATTCAGGATCCAGACCTGAGTATGAAGTTACGGTAAACAAATTCTCTGCCGACACATATATTTTCAAATCGGATATAGGTGAATTGATTTTCTTCAGCAATTTTGCAAAAGAATAGCCTAGCTCAACATTTTTTAATCTAAAGAAAGAAGCATCCTCTACAAATATGCTTGATATTCTGCTTCCCCCATTGTCCGTAAAACTTGGACGAGGAATCGAATTACTTGTCCCTTCTCCATGCCAGTAACCCAACATCTCTGTTGTATGATTGAATGGGCGCGTATCATAATTCAAAATTTTCTTCAAATCATTAAAATGTTGCACATCTTGCACTCCATGAAACAACATAGAAAAATTAAACCCTTTATACTCTCCATTCAGAGTAAATCCGTAAGTAAACCTAGGAATCGGGCTACCTAGAAAATCGCGGTCATTGTCATCTATCTTTCCATTATTATCTAAATCTTTGAAACGAATATCTCCAGGCTGCACCGTAGGATTGTCTGTTGCATAAAGTTGTTCATTAATTTCTGCCTCATTTTGATAAATACCTTCCATCACAAAACCATAATAAGCATTCAATGGCTGACCTACTGTTGTACGGGTAACCTTGCCATCAATATTAGGCAAATTAGGATGTAATTTTAGTACCTTATTGTCTAAAGTAGCAATGTTGCCATTAATACTATAATTAAAATCACCCACTTTATCCCTATATGTCAATGATAGTTCAAAACCTTTATTACGCACAGTACCAGCATTCACTATTGTAGGAGATACACTACCTACATAAGAAGGCAATGAAATTGGTAACAATATATCTGATGTTGTTTTCATAAAGTAGTCGGCAGACAAATATAACTTGTTTCTCAATATTCCTAAATCAACACCAACATTCCACTGTTCTGATGTTTCCCATTTCAAATCGGGATTGCCATAACGGGAAATAACATATTTATCACCATCTTTCTTTAATAAAGTCATAAAGGTATAGTTATCAATCTCTTGATTCCCCAACTGTCCCCAACTACCTCTCAACTTCAAATCTGATAACCACGATATATTTTTCAGAAACTTTTCTTCAGACATTTTCCATCCAGCCGACACTGAAGGAAAAAATCCCCAAGCATGATTACTTGCAAACCGGGAAGAAGCATCTGCACGAAAATTTCCAGTTATCATATAGCGGTTATCATATACATAAGTAGCAGAGGCGAAAACAGACATCAATGCCCACTCTGAGCCTGAGCCACTATTCCATATATCAGACTCTGTTCCACCAAAATCAAGATATCTGAAAGTATCATTAGTATAATCATAACGTTGCCGAGAAGCTCCTATAGATGATTCATAATTGGAAATAAATTCAGTACCCGCTACAGCATTAATATTATGCCTTTCAAATTGTTTTGCATAACTTAGCGTATTATTCCAAGTCAATGTGAAACTTTCACCACGTGATTCATCAAGGTTACTCGGTCTGTTTTGTCTACCCAAACCTTTATCCACATCCGAACCGCTGCCATCATCGTCACCAAAATTCTGATTGAAAGCCTTATTGTGATAAAGATTCAAATCAATACCCAAATTAGTCTTGAACTTTAAAGAATGATCTTGCAAAAACTCGTATTCTGCAAAAACATTACCAAATGTTGTGTACTGCGAACGTTTATCATCTGTATAATAAGCTAAAGCAATAGGATTAGACGTCCATTCATATTTGCTACTTTCCCAACCGCCGTTTCGATCGTTATTCTTATAAAAAGGCAAGTCCGTAAAAGGATCATTAGCTTTATAAGTAGGATCATTCACATCTTTATAAACACTTAACACTGACGGACGCAACATAGCATGTCTGATAATACCCGGCGCATCACCTTTTGAGTTTAATTTATCCTGAATTGAATAAGTCAATTGTACATTAGCTCCTATATTGAGTCTGTCATAATACTTTGCATTTATATTTGAGCGCAAACTAAAGCGACGATACCTATCATTATCATATACCACAATACCATCTTGAGAAATATATCCAGCAGAAAGCAAATAGTTTACACCTTTCGAACCTCCACTCATAGTTGCTTGAATATTATGAGTCTGTCCTAAAGTAAATAGTTCATCTAACCAATCAGTATCGGCAAGATCTGTCCTTTTTTTATCAATAGTATAAGGATTTGAGCCTTCATAACCGGCATTATTCCATGCTATTTCCTGCACATCCATATATTGTTGAGTATTCAGCATCCTGGGTAGATTCGCAACCTTCTGTATTCCATAATAATAATTCAGTTCTAAATGTCCTTTTCCCACTTCACCTTCTTTAGTCGTAATCACAACTACACCGCCAGAAGCACGTGAACCATAAACAGCAGCCGCAGAAGCATCCTTTAGTACTGTAATTGAGCTAATATCAGACGGATTCAAAAAAGTCATGGTTCTTGATGGTACTCCGTCAATGATGTACAGAGGGCTATTATTACCGATAGTGCCCTCTCCACGAATCAACATGGAGATGTCATCACCCGGTGCACCTGTACTTTGGGTTATCTGCACACCGGCAACCTGACCTTGGAGAGCTTGAGACACTGTGGCAACCCGACGCTTCTCCATATCATCCATATTCACTGGTGCAATAGCTCCTGTAAGAGAAGACTTTTTTTGTGCAGAATACCCCACAACAACCACTTCCTCTAGATTTTGCGTATCTTCTTTCAACACAACTCTGATATTTTCCTCTTGTTTAACTACATAGTCCACAGAGGCATAGCCTATATAAGAGAATTGAATTAAATCATTTTGCTTACCCGAAAGGCTAAAGCTGCCATCTATGGCAGTAATAGTTCCCTCTCCTGTAGTTTTATTCAAGACGCTTACTCCAATCAAAGCCTCTCCAAGTTCATCTACAACGGTTCCAACCAACATTTTATTTTGGGCAATGACTCCCTGGAATAAAAACAAGCAAAGCATAGTCAGGCAAAATTGCCGTACCCTAGATTTACTCGAAAACAAATTAAATTTCATAATACTTCAATTATTAGTTTTACAATAGGTTTTATTTATATGCAATTATATTCTCTTTATTGGCAATAATCTTACCATCTTGTAGCTCCAATACCGTACCTTGAGGAAGTTCTACGATAACTCTTGCATCATTAGCCGGAATCTCAATCAAGCCACTTTCATTCACATTTCTAGCAACATACTTTTTTGCAACAATATCAAACAGGTCACATTCTTGTGATGCCCGATAAGTAATAGTTTTAGCCTCTTTATAGGGATTATAATAAAGGTAAACCGGATAAGGCTTATCCACATAAAAATCAGTAGCATTACAATCCAACTGAAGAATACCTTCTACATCGGTTTTTGTTATAATTGCTCCCAAAATACCAACCGGAGAAGAGCTATATACGCTAAACATACTTTCAGCAGGGTTACCTTCTATCCATTTAGGACCATCGCCAATCGCAACCGGACTAACCCCTTTCAAAGATTCCTTACCATAATCATCCGCCTTTCTCAGGCCTTCATACGACACATTGTTATTTGTAATATTTTTCAGTTCCGGAGCCCATTGATGCTTTTCATCAATATCACCCGGATAAAACAGACGGCATGCACTTGAGTTGTTTAGCATCCACTTACCGATAGCTTTTGCATATTCGGGTTGGTACTTAACTAATGGAATGAAAGGCCATGCCGGTTTGATACTATTCATAAGGAACGCATATCCACCACCATCTGTTATACTCCCTTGTAATCCACTTACATCATAATCTCCCCACTTTCCTACTATAATTCCCCAGCCAGTACGTCCAGAAGAACTTTGACAGCCATCAAACACCCAATCAAAGAGTTTAGATACATTATAATTTGTCCCTTCTGTAGCATTTAAATAAGCTGCAACATATACACCTAAAGGCAAAAGAGCTTCATAAAAACGGCTTTCTTTCTGAGAAATTAGTGCTTCCAAGGCACTCTTACAATGTTCCAAATAGCGTGGATCACCAAATTTATGATAAGCACATAAAAGCACATAGGCATGTCCACCTGCTGCATCCTGCTGCATGGGAATATGATTAACATAGCCTTTTAAATTTTTATAATCAAAGTATGAATAGTCATAATTTCCATTTAATACAGAATCTGCTTTTACAAACTGTTCAGCAATGCTTCTTTGTATCCTCTCAGCTCCATCTACATTTGGAAATACGTCACATACAGCATAATACAAAGCGTTAGGAAGTACATCATACCACCAGTCACGTCCATAGCCACCACCCAAGTTAGCGACTGCCGGATTCGTGTTGTTCATCATTATATTCCATCCATTATCCGAATTGAAGTAGTTTTGAACCATCTTTACATAATTGTATCCATCCTGATTGGTTTTATCAATGCCTACCAAACCGGCACCTAAAATAGCAGCCAATGAATTCAAACTTTCATGAAACTCTCCATTATTTGCATCTTTCCCCTGTCGGATATCTTTAATAGCTGTATATAAACCAAAAGTAGTCTGATCAATATTCCGACGGGCATCATCCAACCAAATCAATGGACCGACTTCACTCTTATTGTTCCAATCGAAAATGAAGCGGTCATAATCTTTTGCTTTCTGTCGCCAATCTAACATCTTATAAGTTTCCGGAATATCAGGCATAGAGTCTACTCTATTAATAGAAACCTGCACAATCTTCTCTCCGAAGTTATCTTTTCCACTAGAGCAAGAGACCAATAGGCCAACAATAATAAAGGTATAAAAACTTTTACTTATCATTTTCATGTTCGATAATATTAGTTTGGTTAATAATATTTTTAGCTAAAGGGTATGCTATTAACTGCAATCCTGCAACAATAATCAATGCATACTTCAGAGCAAAATCCTGTGAAATGCTATATGAAAGAAATATAAATAACAGTAATCCAAACGCCCTTCCCAAAAACAGTCCGAATTCATGGCTCAAGATATATGCATATTCATTTCTATGCTCAATCTTTGCAACAACATCAATGGTTCTCATCATAATAGGGAAATAAGCTAAATCAAACAAAGGCTGAAAAACCACCTTACAAAGAACAAAAATAATAACTCCTACAACCGAAAAAAGAATGCCATTCCACAGGGTGCCAATAAAAAAGAGTATTAACCCACCTACAAATATCTTCAAACGGTCTTTCGGATGAGCTATGCGTCCTAATATATAAACCAAAATTGCTGTCAGCGCCCCACTGATACCTTGTATCAAACCTAAAGCCCCTTCATCACCTACTAACTTAAGGACCAATATAGCCGGAGCCGTTACCAAGAACCCCTGAACCATACCTTTCAAAGCAGCCAACCAAAGCATCTTTTTCCAAAGGATATTAAATCGGAAATAAAGAAAGTTGGTTTCTTTCGGATTATTAAAATTCCCTCGCCATAGCACTAAACAAGCAATAATAGTAATAACCACTACTCCCATCGTTACCATACGGTAGGAATCACTGATATTAAACATAAAACCCAAAATTTCTTTTCCACCTATCTGACTAATAAATGCACCGATAGCCAAAGGTACGCCAATAGAGGTAATAGAGAAAAAGAAAGACTCCAATCCAAAAAAATAGTTACGATTATCATCATTAGTATTATAAAGAGCCAATAAATAACGGTTCGTCCAAAAAAAGCCTGAAGCCGCCCCCATTAAAAAGCCCGCCAAACCAAGTTCGATAAATCCAAGCGACTTAATAGTCATCATTCCGAACATTGCAATACCACTTACCAATATTCCTGCCGAATAGAGAATTTTTACATTGTATTTCTTCAGTAAAAAACCATTCACAAAAGAAGTAGCAACAATACCCGCATACATAGCTAACTGATAAAAGGCAACCATAACCGGATCACTAGTATTTCTCATTATATAAGCTCCCACAAAAATTTCAACTACCGGTAACACCAATGCATAAAGCATATTGGTTAACAGCAATATTTTCATGTTAGGTTCTTGTTGCTTAAAGAATAAATATTCTTTCCTCAATTTATCCATCATCTATATCATTCTATTTTAGCGTATTCAAGATTTCTTTAATAGAGAACTCCGCCTTACAAATAACTTCGTCACTTGCTCCGTAATACATTGTTATTCTATCACCATCTACATAATGTCCATTTGTAAAAACAACATTTCCAAAAAAACCAGTCTGTTCATAAGGAGCAATAGGTTCCATGATAGGATCTTCACTTCTTGCAATTACTTTTGAAGGATCTTCTAAATCAAGGAGCAAAGCTCCTAAACAATAACGGTGATTGAAATCGGCTCCATGATAAATTTCCAACCAACCTCTATCAGTCTTGATAGGAGCCGCACCAGCACCTATACGAGCACAATCCCACATTCCTTCACGAGTTACTGCCACACATTTGTGGTTTCCCCAATGCAGACGATCAGGAGATTCTGCCAACCAAATATAATTACCACCAAGCTCTGGACTGCTTGGGCGATGAAAAGCAAAGTATCGACCACCTATTTTTTGTTCAAACAGAGCACAATCCTTATTATGTGGCGGAAATATCATTCCATATCTCACATAGTTCTTCCAATCTTTAGTATGAATTAATCCCACCCCTACTGCCACAGGTGATACCTCCGTAAAAGTAAGGTAAAAACCATCTTCTGTTGTAGCAACACGACAATCTTCAATACCAAATGTCTCTAATTCACCTTTTCCAAAAATTGGTGGAAACTCTGGTTCATCCTTGAAGTGAATGCCATCAGTGCTCGAAACCAATCTTAGATATGACATTGTTGTTAAATAATCCTTACCCTTATAACTGATTACCCGAGGATCTGACGCATTCAAATCAGGACTATCCTTTGAAAAAGAAACAACCTCTATTTTACCTTCTTTATTATATATAGGAAAACTAATAATACCTTCTTTTTGTATAGGTCGTTCTGCAATGCGCAAAAGTAGCCATATTTTGTCTTGATACCTGAAAACTCCAGGGTTTAACAAACATGTTATTTCCATTCCATCTATGCCTGCTTTCAAATTTTTGGGCGCAAGCAAAGGGTTCTGCTCACATCTTTTTGCTATATCCATAGTATTTCTGATTAATTATTAATTTGTGAGCAAAAGTATACGACAGACAAGTAGAAAGCGTTTACTATATTCTCAAATAAGTGTACACATGCTCTAAAACATGTTTTAAAGAAGTGTATTTAGTAGAAAAAAAGTCTCCCAAAGAAAAGAACACATACCTCCTTACATGTTTTATTTAATATTATGATAATCAATAATATACAAAACAAAAAAGGTATATTATATTCTCATAAAACTATAGTATAGTTTCTTTTTGGAAAAACAAACGGATAACTTACAACAAAGCATTTAGAAAAATGTAAGCGTACATTCTTTCACTTTTGCAGAAGCACATTGATTTACAGAAAGTAGAAAAACAGCAGCAGGAGCACATTGGCGGCAATGACACAACCGAAGCCTCTCAACACCCACGAACGCAACGGACTCTTCTTGCCGGAGAAGAACAATGCATAACACATATTTACGGCAATGTTGCTTACTATCGCCTGCATGCTGCAAGCCGTTATCAATGAAACAGGCACATTGCCCGTACCCTGCAGAAGATTCAAGATGAACGGAGTGATGTCGCTGAAGCCGGAAACAAAGGAGAGCAGAGTCAACCCGCCCTCGCCGGCGTATATCAACGTATAATGGGTAGCGATTGTAAATACCACAAAAAGCACGGCAAAAATAAGCGCTACCTTGAACTCCAGCGGATTGCTGCCGTCCTCGTCTTCATCGACCGTTTCCGACATAGCAGGACGCTTCCACCGGGAATGCAGGAACCACGCCGTCCCAGCAGCAACGGCAGACATTATCAGCAAATACGGATAAATGGCTGTCAAAGCCCCTACACTGAATATTCCTATCAGGATAAGAAACCGCAAGAACATCATGCTGACCGCCAACAGCATCGCCGCCACATATTCGGGTGCTTCCTGGGCGGATACTTTCCGACTTTTGCGCGCCAGTACGGATATGGTGGCAGTGCTGCTGTACAACCCGCCTACAATGCCGGATACCAAAATACCGGACTCACGGAATACATATCTTTTCAGCAGATAAGAAAGATAGGAGATGCCCGAAACCACCACCGTAGCCAGCCATATACTGTAAGGCGTGAGGTTGATGCCCGGTATCAGATTGTCGTCGGGCAGCATCGGGAGGATGATACCGCTGATGGCAAGGAACTTGGCAAGCGTAATCATTTCGTCGTTCTTCATCCGCTGTGCCAGTTCGGTAAACGTATGTTTCAGCTCGGTAAAGAGCAATACGGTCACAATTACCATTACATAGAACCAGGAGGGCTGCGTAGCAACGATAGGTGCAATGCAATACGTAATGAGCGCAATGATAATGGTAGTGACCCCGAACACATGAAACTGAGCCTGCTTGACGTAATAATTCAAGGCAAGCAGCAACCCCAGGACAGCCCCGCCACCCATAAACAGGCGATAGTCCGTCGGGTCGAGAATATAGAGGAGATAGCCCAGAATGCCGATAAAGGTGAAAGTACGGTCCGTACCGAACAAGGTCGTCTCTCCTTCGCGCTTCAGACTGATACGCCTCAAGGAAAGACCTATAAGCAAAGAAAACACCGTCACCAGGATAAAAGTGACGAGTTCTTCCGGCAGGTATTGGTACAGTTTCTCCATATACGAATCAACAATTACGGGGCGTAATTAGTTTACTTCCATTCCTTGAACGGATGTTTCATCAGTTGCGAATTGTAATAACGGATATCTCCCGTCACTTCCTGCCCGATAAAGTCCGGCTTCTCAAAAGGCTCGTTCTCCGAGGCAAGCTCCACTTCGGCAACTACCAGTCCCTCATTCTCACCGTAGAACTCATCTACCTCAAAAACATGGTTTCCGCTGCGTATCAGGTAACGGGTTTTATCAATAACACCCGGCTCACACAGTTTCATCAGCTCCTCGGCTTCATTCAGAGGAATTTCTTTTTCCCATTCGTAACGGCTGATACCGGATGCATCGGATGCTCCCTTAATGGTGAGATACCCCTGCCCGCCACGTATGCGTACCCGCACCGTCCGTCCGCGCGCACTGCTGATATATCCCTGAATGATACGGTCCTGCGAGTATGCTTGCGACTTGTATTCTCCTTTTACGAGAAATTTCCGTTCTATCTCTTGCGGCATATTTATCTTCTGAATCAGCCTAAGAAGGAATAGCCCACCAGCATGGCAACTACCAATACCAAAGCGGCAACTCCGATAATCAGCAATACTTTCCTGGCTTGTTGTTCTTCTTTCCGGCTGTGCATTACTTTCTTTTTACTCTTTCCCATGGTGTTTCTATAGTTTAAAGTTCAACGATAAACAAAGTAAAAGGAAATTCGGGAAGTTTGCAAGCATTTATAAAAGAAAAAAGAAAGGAATGTGTCAAAACAAAAAAACGTTTGTTATTTGTTTCTTTATCAGACACGGGATTACACGGAGTTCACCGAAAAAGAATAAAGCAAATCTGCGAAATCCGTGCAATCCCGTGCCTATAGAAAGGAAAGCAGAAAGGACTAAATGTTATCTCCGCCTGCAAATTCCATCAGGTAGGCCTTGACGAAACCGTCTATCTTACCGTCCATTACCCCGTTTACATCCGAAGTCTGGAAATTGGTACGGTGGTCTTTCACGCGGCGGTCGTCGAACACGTAACTGCGGATTTGCGAACCCCACTCAATCTTCTTCTTGCCGGCTTCCACCTTTGCCTGTTCCGCCATACGATGCTGAAGTTCCTTGTCGTACAGAATGGAACGCAACTGACGCATTGCATTCTCCCGGTTCTTGGGCTGGTCGCGCGTTTCGGTATTCTCAATCAGAATTTCCTCTTCCTCGCCAGTGTAAGGGTCTTTGAACTGATAGCGCAAACGCACGCCGGACTCCACCTTATTTACGTTCTGTCCGCCCGCACCGCTGGAACGGAAAGTATCCCACGAGATGCGCGCCTGTTCGATGTTCACCTCAATCGTATCGTCCACCAGCGGAGTGACGAAAACGGATGCGAAAGAAGTCATACGCTTGCCCTGAGCATTATAGGGAGATACGCGCACCAAACGGTGGACACCGTTCTCGCCTTTCAGATAGCCGTAGGCATAATCGCCCGATATTTCAATGGTACAGGTCTTGATTCCAGCCTCGTCGCCTTCCTGCAAGTTGGAAATAGTTGCCTTATATCCGTGTGTTTCGGCATATCGCAGATACATACGCATCAGCATGCTCGCCCAGTCCTGGCTCTCCGTGCCGCCGGCTCCCGAATTTATTTTCAGTACACAATCCATCTGGTCGGCTTCCTCACGAAGCATATTCTTGAGCTCAAGGGCCTCTACGGCAGCGGATGCCTTTGCATAGGCCTCATCCACTTCCTCTTCCGTTACCAGTTCATCCTTGTAGAAATCGAATGCAAGCTGCAACTCATCCGCCATAACCTTGACTTCATTGTAGCCGGAAATCCATTGCTGCAAGCCTTTCACTTTCTTCATCTGAGCTTCGGCGGCTTTCTGGTCATCCCAGAAACCCGGAGCCTGCGTGCGCAATTGCTCCTCTTCCACTTGTATTTTTTTTCCTTCGATGTCCAGATAGCGGTTCAACGCTTCGGTACGTTCCTTGATATCTTTCAGTTGTTCAATGGTAATCATATACTTTCTTCAAATTCTATCTTTTTAAACCGCAAAGATAGTGCAAAAGTCTGAAAAAATCGCATAAATCCGCTGCAATCAACGGAATAAGAAAGAGGGCGGGCTATTCCGCCACTACGTCCCAACCCGAAAGTACATCACCGTAGAAGTAGAAAGTAACCTTAAAGACCGTCCTGCTGTTCTCATCCGACACCCGATAGCAACGGGTGGCATCGTAAGATTCCGTTTGCTTATACTCACCCAAAGCCAACGGGGGTAACACCTCTTTACCGGATGCTTCGGCCACAATCCGTCGCATACGTTTTTCCACCAACGCCATGATGCCTTTATGAGTAAAAGGATTGGTATCCGCCACGTGAGGATGCACCGCTTCAATGATACCGCCATTAGCCGCGCGCACCGCCCGTACGCTGTCCGTATAAGTTTTGAACCGGTTCTTTACCTCAGATGAGCGCAAGCCTGCCACCGTAAATACGGCAATGCCCTGAGCACCGCTATTCAGCGCGGCATCCATACATTCGAACATTTCCGGACCATCGGTAGCGGTCATGCCGCAATACAATACGGTTTTATCATTCTTGTCGCGCACATTCTCAACGGTACAATCGGAAATAAAACTGACATCTTCCGTATAGAAAGTATGGTAAACCATCGGAAAAACGATATCCAGGTTCCATTTACCCCAGTCCTGCCGCACCATGCGTGAAGCCATTTTCGGCGTAGGAAACGGAGATGCCGCCATTGTCTTGCCATACGAATGCACCACTCCGGCAATCATATTCGCAACTTCCGTTATCTGGTCGCAACGGAACTGCCGCCACTTTATGTCTGCCGAAGGGTCCTGCTGCTCACGCGGATCATAGCCATACCTGCTCTTGAACTTTTCGAGCATGGCGGGATGATAACCGTAATCCCATGCGGCATATTCCCGGTCTTGCACAATACCGTAATGCGGCCATAACGTGGTAGGAAGCACTACATCCACCAAACGGTTGTAGTCGATGGCAATTCCGTTCAATCCCTCGACTTCGCAATACGACTTAATTTTCTCCCTGATGAATTCGCGCACCTCAGGCAGTGCGGGACAGAGGAATTTATAATAATCCACATATGCCGTAGTATCTGCGAGGCTCTTTCCGTTGCGGTTTACGCTGAACCAGTCGGGATGTTCTGCCAAAATCTTATCGCGGTCGTGCTCCAGATTCATGGTCCACAACCATGCGTATACTTCAATGCCGTGTTTACGGGCTATGGGAATGGCAATGCGATAGTCGTCGGGGGTAGGTGCATTCAGCATTATTCCATCCATGCCGATGTCATTCATCACCTGGCATACCGAATCGAAATTCATGCCGGGACGATAATCCAGCCATGTCCAGAACATGGGATACTGCTTAACGGTTACATTATTTTCCTGCCGGCATGAAAAAACGCTCCATATTGAAAACGACAATATCAGCGCCGATAAAAGCTTTCTCATAGCATACTAAGTTTTAAGATTAAAAATATCTTTCCATAGAATATAAACAGACCACACCGGCGCAACCCTAAGAAGAAATACACATTTTTTATCCCGACTTCCAACTTTTTCCTCTTTTCTCCCTCCCCGCTCACAAAGACTTCTGAACAGGGGAACAATGAGTCTCTGAGTGAAAGGCATTCAGTCCCTGACTTGATAGAGTTCATTCAACGGAGCGGAAAAGAAGAAAGAATCATACCGTTCCATTTGTAAACATATAAGCCTAAACCGTTGACGGCATATCCGACAATAAAAAAGGAGGCATACCGCCTCCTTTTTTCCTATTTTAAGCAAACTCTAAAGTCATCCGGACTTTTATTCTTCGTACATCTTATCAATCAGCTCCTTATAATTCTTCGCCACCACAGAGCGTTTCAGCTTCAATGTATTTGTCAGCTCGCCCCGTTCCATGCTGAACGGTTCGGACAATAAAGTGAAACGTTTCACCTGCTCATAATGCGCAAACTGCTGTTGCAACGTATCAATGCGGGCACGGAACAAAGCCTGCACTTTAGGATGCTGCAACAAGTCGGCCATATCCTTGTACTCAAGGCCTTTCTCCTTGGCATAGTTCTTCACCAAGCCATAAACCGGAACAATCAGGGCAGACACAAACTTACGCTGGTCGGCAATGACAGCAATCTGGTCAATGTAACGGTCTATCGACAGTTTGGTTTCCAGAGCCTGCGGAGAGATATACTTTCCGTTCGAGGTCTTGAACAAATCCTTGATACGTTCGGTCAGATACAAATGATTTCCTTTCAGATAGCCGGCATCACCCGTATGGAACCAGCCATCTTTGTCGATAGCCGCAGCGGTGGCTTCCGGTTTCTTATAATAGCCGGTAGTAATAGTCTTACCGCGAAGCAGGATTTCATTGTTTTCTCCAATCTTCACTTCAAGGTCGGGCATGACAGTACCTACCGAACCTATCTCATACCCCTTGTCGAGGAAGCAGGACACGGTAGCCGTAGATTCCGTCAATCCATAACCCACCACCATATTGATGCCCACCGAGTGCACGAATTCGCAGATTTCATCGGATACGGCAGCACCGGCAGTCGGGAAGAAATTACCGTTCTCAATACCGATTGTCTTTTTCAGCAGGGCATAGATAGTCTTTTCATAGAATTTATACTTCAGATGAAGCATCAGGGGCGGCGTTTTGCCTGCACGCAGGTAATCAATGTTGTGCATCTTCCCTACTTTAAGAGCATCCAGCATCATTGCTTTCCGCAGGCCGCTCTCTTGGGCAATCTTCTCCTGCACACCGGCATATACCTTCTCCCAAAAGCGGGGAACGCTGCACATCAATGTAGGACGTATCTCCTTGATAGTGGTCTGAATATCTGCCGGACGAAGATTGACGCAAACCTGCACACCTCTGTGAAGACAGAAATAAGTCCATGCTTTTTCAAACACATGCGTCAACGGAAGGAAGTTCATGGACACATCCTTATCCGTCATGGCAGTCAGGCGGATATCATGGATGCGGATAGCCTCTCTGTAGTTGAAGTGGTGCAGCATCACTCCTTTCGGCTCGCCGGTGGTACCGGATGTATAAAGAATATTGGCAAGGTCGCTGTCCGATGCACGGGCGGTACGCTCTTCCACAACGGCATTGTGGGGTAGCCCCTCGCCCAATGCCAGAAACTCGTCGTAGTAGATAGAGGTCTTGTCGCGGGGATCGCGCACAACGCTGCGGTCGAAAATAATCAGTTTCTCCAGAGAGTGGCAAAAGCCGAATGCGCTGAAAGCGGCATCATACTGGAATTGCTCGCCCACAAAGAGGAAACGTATCTGAGCATCGTTGATAATATACTGGGCCTGAGCCGAAGAGCTGGTAGCATACAGCGGTATGGTAACCAGACGGTTGGCAAAGGCAGCAAAATCGGTAAATAAACATTCCGGCTTGTTTTGTGAGAAGATACCGATGTTCCTCTGTTCCTCTGCACCTAAAGCCACCAACGCATTGGCTGCCTGACGTACTGTCCGAGAGAATTTATTCCAAGTGATAGGTATCCATTGTGATGTTTCATAGTCCCTGTATTTAAGGGCTACTTTGTCTCCATACTTCTCTGCCTGACGATGTATCAGAACAGACAAATGATGATAAGTCATATTTTTAATGAATTGGTAAATATGGGTACAAAGGTATTAGTTTTATTTGAAACTATCTCCCTTTTTCGGGATTTATCCGTAAGTTTGCAAAGTAATAACGAATATATAACAGAACCCAACGATGACAACGGATATAGAAACACTGGTTTCCGAGGCAATCGGACTGCTTAAATCATTGATAGCCATACCATCATTGAGCCGCGAAGAGGAGCAGGCCGCGGACTTTCTTCAGAATTACATCGAAATGCAGGGAATGGCAACCGGACGGAAAGGCAACAATATATGGTGTCTCAGCCCGATGTTCGACCTGAACAAACCTACGCTGCTGCTGAACTCGCACATCGACACGGTGAAGCCCGTAAACGGATGGCGGAAAGCCCCGTTCACCCCTACGGAAGAGAACGGCAAGATTTACGGTTTGGGAAGCAATGACGCCGGAGCAAGCGTAGTCAGCCTGCTGCAGGTATTCCTGCAATTGTGCCGGACTACACAGGCTTACAACCTGATTTACCTGGCTTCCTGCGAGGAAGAGGTGTCGGGCAAGGAAGGAGTAGAGTCCGTACTACCGGAGCTGCCGCCCATACAATTCGCCATTGTGGGCGAACCCACGGAGATGCAACCCGCCATTGCCGAAAAAGGGCTGATGGTACTGGATGTCACCGCCTACGGCAGGTCGGGGCATGCTGCCCGGAACGAAGGCGACAACGCCATATACAAGGTGCTGAACGACATTGCCTGGTTCCGCGATTACCGTTTCCCGAAAGAATCGGCTTTATTGGGACCGGTAAAAATGAGTGTAACCATGGTGAATGCAGGGACACAGCACAATGTAATACCCGACCGCTGCACATTCGTAGTCGACATCCGCAGTAACGAATGTTACACCAACCAGGAACTTTTCGACGAGATACGGAAACACATCGCCTGTGAAGCCAAAGCGCGTTCTTTCCGCTTGGGTTCTTCGCATGTTTCTCCCGAACACCCGCTGGTAAAAAAGGCCGTTGCGATGGGTCGGACTCCTTTCGGTTCGCCTACCCTTTCAGACCAGGCACTGATGTCTTTCCCGTCCATGAAAATAGGACCGGGCAAGAGCAGCCGCTCCCATACTGCGGATGAGTTTATCTTCGTCAAAGAGATTGAAGAGGCTATTGCACTTTATCTGGACCTGCTGGACGGAGCAACAATATAAGATTTATCTGTTCAGCCAGGGTTCGGGATTCAGCTTCTCCTTTTCACGGCGTAGCTGGAAATGAAGTACCGTACGTCCGCCGTCCGCCCCATCCGAGAATACCTGGCCGATAGCTTGCTTGGTAGTGACCGTGTCGCCTTGTTTCACCGAAGCGGAAGCCAGGTTGCAATATACGGAAATATAGGCTCCATGACGGATAAGGATATTAAACAGCCCGTTCAGTTTGAATACGGCCGCCACCTTGCCGTTGAAGATGGCACGCGCCTGCGCTCCCGGTTTTCCCTGGATGTCGATACCTTTATTGTCCAACTTGACATTGCGTAATCCCTCCACGGCATATTGCCCGTAATGGCTGGTTATGATATAGGCTCCGCTGATAGGCATAGGCAGCTTGCCGCGGTTATTGGCAAAGTCACCGGACAGCTCTCGGTCGGCCTTACTCATGGTATAAGTTTCCAAAGGAGCAACCTTTTTTCCGGAAGCGGACGTTCCCGACTTAGCCGCTTTAGCCGCTTCTTTCTTGCGGGCAGCCGCTTCACGGCGTGCTTCCTCTGCGGCACGTTTGCGGGCTTTCTCTATTTCTTCGGCAATCAAGCGGTCGATACGCGCATTAAGTTGGCTGGCCTCGCGCCGCTTCTTGGCAATCTCGTTCTGTAATCCGCGTTGCTTCTTCCGTAAATCGGCCACAAGGATACGCTTTTCTTTCTCCTGCGCTTCCAGTTTTACTTTCTCGGCCTCGCGCTCTTTCAGCAGATTGGCTTTGGCAGCCCGCACCTGCCTGAGTTCCGCTTTCTTCTTATTGACCTGTTCCTGCTTTTTCAGCACTTCCTCGCCCTGCAGGCGTTGGTAGGTGGCATACTCACGCACATAACGCAAGCGGCGATAGGTCTGCGCCAGACTCCGCGCAGAGAAAATAAACATCAGCTTCTCCTCAATGGAACGGTTCTTATAAAGGTACTGGACAGACGACTCGTATTTCTTCTTCTTGTCCTTCAAGTCGCGCTGCAATTTTCCTAACTGGCGTTCCAATGACGATAGCTCACGATCTATCGACTCTACATCGTTATTTATGGTAAGGATATAGCGTTTGCGTTCCTCTATCTGCCCCGTCAAAGCGGCAAGTCCGTTCAACTGGCTGCTTACGGTTTTCTTTGTAGTTTTCAGAAGTGTTTCCGATTCGGTAATCTGCTTTTGCAAAGCACCGCGCTTGCTTTCCAATTCCTTTATCAGTTTGTTGGACTGGGCAAGAAGCGGAAAAGCCAGACAGAAACAACCTATAAAAATACAAAGCAAACGTCTCATAAGCTCATCAGCATTTCTAATATTTCATTCAACTCAACTTGTGTGTACTTTGAAGACAGCTCGGTAGGCGTCAGCGAAAACGAATTATTGGAAAAGCCGGACAACTCGATTCTGCCTTTCTCCAGCGAAGGAATGCCCAATTCCTTTCCCGACAACTCTTTCTTTCCGTTGGGTTTGGAAGCATTGAATAGAATCTTTTCCAAATGAGCAAAGTCGGCTTTCTTCGGTAGCACATCTTTCAATTCCTTACGGGTAGCACGGACGTAACGCTTGCCCATGCGGTCTACCAGCAATATTTCTTCGGGCGTCACTTCCATGCGCGCCACCTCTGTACGTATGATAGGCATGAGGAAAGAAAGCTGCATCCGTTCGCCGCTTATCAGCTTCATCGTACCGTTTACGGTGAAAACGGCGTCTTTGGTAGGAACGGTCAGCCGCACCTTGGAAGACAGGTAGCGGGTACTTTCGGGAAATTTGGATGTCTCCGCCTTCCGGGTGGTTTTACAGCCTGCCAGACAGCAGAGGATAAAGAGCATAAAGACCAGAGTCCTGCCATTGAATTTTGTTTGTTCCATTACCTTGTTACTTTTATTATGTATCACTTCACCGTTTTACCGACTTACTTATCACTGATATACTTCTTCTTCCGAATCTTCTCCTGTAGGGTCTTGGACTTACTGCCTATCTTCAATGCCTGGTTCCAATACTCCAGAGCCTTGTCCACATCACCCGTCATATAGTAGATGTCGCCGCAATGTTCTACGATGACATCGCTTTTGCCTCCGTCACTTTTCATGGCATCGTCTATATACAAACGGGCCTCGGCATAATTGCCTTTCTCAAACAGAATCCAGGCATAAGTGTCCAAATAGGTAGCATTATCGGATTCCGCCTTCACCGTCTTATAACTCATCTCCTCGGCTTTATCCAGATTACGGCGCTCGACAGATAGGTAATAAGCATAATTGTTCAAAGCTCCGATATTGGAAGGATTGTACACCAGCGCCGAATCATAGGCAGCATAGGCTTCCGTATTCAAATCTTTCGTATGATAGGCGTCTCCCAAAATGGAATAGAAATCCGAAACAACCTCTTTCTTACTGTCCGCTGTAATTTGCGTCAATGCTTTCTGACAAATGGAAATTACATCATCCGTCCGTTCCGCCTGGTTATAAGCGATAGCCAGATAGAAATAGAACTCCAGCATCTCCGGGTTGGTTTCAACGCCGGCTTCGCATAAATCAATCACATCGTTGTAATCCTCCTTGCGTACCGCTTCACCCAGCAACATCATACGCGCAGCCGTATTGGTAGGATCGATTGCCAACACCTGACGCAGTACCGGAAAGGCTTCCTTGTTCATTCCTTTGGATAAAAGATACTGAGCGTAAAGCATCGGTATCCCGGCATCATCCGGCTCTTGTTCCAGAATACGGTCGAAAAGGCTGATAACCCGCGTACTGTCCTTACCGTCCTGCTCATTCTGCACGACAAACTGGCGCATTACATTCAGTTTCGTTTCCGAAGGAACTTTCTTGTTGAGCAATAAAGTGTCCAACTGCTGCTGATAAAGGTCTTTCTGACCGGTCTCCTCATAATAGGACGCCAGCGAATACATCGCCATGGCATTATCCGGCTCGGCATCCAACACCTTGCGGTACATGTTATATGCTTCCTCTTTCTTTCCGTTCTGCATATATACATCCCCTAACACAACCTGATAACGGGAATCCATCGGATACTCCGCAACCAGGCTCTCTATCTCATGGAAAGCATTCTTATTGTCTTTCATTTGCAGATAAATACGGAACTTCTCCATACTCAACTGCTCGCTTTTGCCCATCTTCTCCTCAATCCGGTTCAAAGTAGCAATCACCTTATCATACTGCTCCTGCCGATTATAAATGTCCAACAAGGCATAAAGCGGATCCAGCTTGTCGGTGAAACGTATGGACATATCTTCCAGCAGCTTCATCGCTTTCTCCTTTTCGTCCTGTTGCTGATAAAGATTCGCCAGTCCCTGACTGTACCAATAATTATCCGGATCGTTTTCCACGGCCTTCTCCAATGCAGCCTGCCCCTGAGGCACTTGCTTCAGGAACAAATAATATTGCGCCAGTTCGTATAAGGCCGACGAAGCATTCGGATTGATAGTCAGGCAATGCTGCAGCAAATCAAAAGCCGCATCATAGTCTTTCTGAATCTTCAGACGGGCTGCTTCCAAAAAGAAGTAATCATACTTACGCTGCTGTTCCGGAGTAAGTTCCGCCACAGGCTTCGCCGATAATGCCTTTGCCTGCTTACGGGATGTCCCGCAGGAGACAAGCAAGAAGCCCGCCACCAACAAAAACAGCCCTATTTTCTTATTATCGAATATGCTCATTATCTATATAAAATCAAATGGTATAAGCAACCCTCCGTCAATCACTAATCACTCATCGCTAATCACTCATACCCCATCCCAACTACACGCCCGTATGTCCGAAGCCACCGGCACCGCGTTCCGTTTCATCCAACACATTCACCTCCTGCCATACGGCCTGCTCATGGCGGGCAATTACCATTTGGGCGATTCGTTCTCCGTCCTCAATCATAAATGTTTCCGAAGAAAGATTTACGAGGATAATACAGATTTCACCGCGATAGTCTGCATCGATAGTACCCGGAGAGTTCAATACCGAGATACCTTTCTTGATAGCCAAACCGCTGCGGGGACGAATCTGTGCCTCAAACCCAGCCGGCAAAGCGATGTACAAACCTGTAGGAACCAGGCAACGCTGCAACGGTTCCAAAGCTATCGGCTCGGAAAGATTGGCACGGATGTCCATTCCGGCAGACAACTCGGTGGCGTATGCAGGCAACGGATGTTTCGACTTATTTATAATTCGGACGGTCATACTATTATTGGCCATTTCAATGAAGTTACGATTGAGATTACTTTAATTCACTATTTAACGGACAAAATTACGGATTTTGAAGCAAATAGTCATACATTTGCAGTTAAATAATAAGAAAGTAAGAACATGATGGACTGGAATACCCTCATATCCGCCAAACGATTCGGCTTGGAAGAGTTTCATAAAGAGCGTCACGAGAACCGTTCTGAATTTCAGCGGGATTACGACCGCCTCATCTTCTCCGCACCTTTCCGGAGATTGCAGAACAAGACACAAGTGTTCCCTCTGCCCGGCAGCATATTCGTACACAACCGGCTGACACATAGTCTGGAAGTTTCCTGCGTAGGCCGTTCACTGGGCAATGACGTAGCCAAAGCCATCCTTGCCCGCCGCCCCGAACTGCAAGACTCTTATCTGCCCGAAATCGGCTCCATTGTTTCCGCAGCATGTCTGGCGCACGATTTGGGCAATCCGCCATTCGGACATTCCGGCGAACGCGCCATCTCTACTTTCTTTTCGGAAGGAAAAGGGCTGGCATTGAAGGAAAAACAACCCGACGGAGAACAACTCACCCCGGCACAATGGGAAGACCTGACTCATTTCGAAGGAAACGCAAATGCTTTCCGTCTGCTTACCCATCAGTTTGAAGGACGCCGCAAAGGCGGTTTCGTCCTGACCTATTCCACACTTGCCAGCATCGTAAAATACCCCTTTTCATCGAGCCTGGCAGGACAGAAATCCAAATTTGGCTTCTTTACTACCGAAGAAGAAAGTTTCCGGCGAATAGCCGAAGAACTGGGGATGAAACAGCTTAACGGTTCACCTTTGAAATACGCACGTCACCCGCTTGTCTACCTGGTAGAAGCGGCAGATGACATCTGCTACCAGATGATGGATATTGAAGATGCCCACAAACTGAAGATTCTCACTACGCAGGAAACGCAGGACCTGCTGCTGGCCTACTTTCCCGACGAACGTAAGGCGCACATCCTCGACACGCTCAAGATTGTGAGCGACACCAATGAACAGATAGCCTATCTGCGTTCTTCCGTCATCGGGCTGCTTATCGGCGAATGCACCCGGGCATTCCTCGATAACGAAGTACAGATACTGGAAGGGGAATTTGAGGGAAGTCTCATCAAGCATATCACCGAACGGCCTGCCGCGGCCTACCAACATTGCGCAGAGGTATCTTTCAAGAAGATATACCGTTCGCGCGATGTATTGGACATAGAACTTGCCGGTTTCCGTATCATCAGCACCTTGCTCGAACTGATGATCGATGCAGTACGCTCACCGGAAAAAGCATATTCGCAGTTGCTCATCAACCGGGTATCCGGACAATATAATATGAAAGCAACTGCACTGTATGAAAGGATACAGGCCGTATTGGACTACATATCCGGCATGACGGATGTATTCGCCCTCGACCTCTACCGGAAAATCAACGGAAACAGCCTGCCGGCTGTATGATTTATCTGCTCGGATAGAATATCTTATTCGCCCCGGAAGTCAGTTTGCATGCTTCCGGCTCGCTTTCGATGAATGACTGGATATGGCGGATGCGCTTTTCCGCCAGGATTTCATCGACGGCAATCAGGATACCTGTTTCTTCCACATCACCGAAACCGTAATTAATGGCCGTACCGAACATACGCATTGTCGGACTGAGACTCATGTAGGCATTTACCAACGGCGGAATATTGTATCCCAGCTTACGGATTTCGCCATTCAATATTTTATAGTCTTCCTTAAATGTATCCTTACAGAACAATGCAGCCAGTTCTTCCTCATCCGACTCCAATTGCAGCGGTTTCATCGGAGTAATCAGACTGTCTTTATCGGCAAAATGCTTTCTCAGGAAATAAAGAATCATGTCGCGTCCTTTACGGATATAACTGGGATACATGGTAACCTTTCCGAAGAAATACTTCACGTTGGGCATAACCACCGTCAACGCACCCAAGCCGTCCCACAAATTATCCAATGCGAACAAACCTTTGCTGTCGCGACGGGTAGACTGGTATTCGAGCGTCACGAATGAACGTCCAAGCTCAATGGTAGTAGGAAGATATTCATTCAAGAATTTCTCGGAAAAATTAAACATGTGCGCAGTAGCCAAAATCGGAGCGCCGTGCTCGTCGAAGCGTACATCCGTACCGAGAATATAGCGGTAACCGCCTAATATCTCTTCCTCTTCCGGATTCCAGACTATCAACTGCTTATAAGGATTATCCATAATATCGTACTCATCAATATCCATGGACATTCCTGTTCCGCCACCGGCAGCACGAAATGCAATCTCACGCAGACGTCCGATTTCCTTCATCGTATTGGGTGAATCCTGGGCAGTAATAATATATATCTGATTATTACTCTTATTCGTCATGCGCAAGCGTTTGTCTTCGGTCAACTCCGCTTTCAGCAGTTCTTTGCTTATCGGTGCAATAATATCTTCCATCTTCCGAGCTTCTATTTTTTTATATTCAATGTTCAACTTACAATTTATACACGATATCTTTCACATACTGCGCCCATTGGGCAGGTGTTTTCGTCTTATCGAATGTTTGCCAGGGAATAGGCTTACCTATAGTAATGGTAAATGTTTTATGACGGTTTTTCAACATTTCATCTGCCAGATACAACATGGCTATATTAAACTTGATACCCAACGTTTTGCAAAGATTCGCCAGGTTATAGAAAAAATCGGAGTTACGGCCGTCAAAATGAATGGGTACTACATCGCGGTGCGCTTCAACGCTCTTTACTATAAACGTCTTTTTCCAGTCCAAATCGCGGATAACCCCATTCCGGCGACGCGAGCAAAGCCCGGCAGGAAACATGATGAGCTGATCGTCCGATGCAAACCCGGCCTCTACCATTTTCGGAAAGTCCTTGGCCTGCTTGCCGGTCTTATTGATAGGAATACAAAGAGGAGCCAGTCCATGCAGGTTCATAAGCAGGTCATTTACCATATATTTCACCTTTCCATCGTAAAAACTCCCAAGTACATAACCCAACGCCACTCCATCCTGTCCACCTAAGGGATGATTGGAAACGAATGTATAAAGACCGTCTTTTCGCAGATTCTCCTTGCCCTTCACTATCAATTTGGCATCCAGAAAGTCCAGACAAGCCTGCAGGAATTCCACCCCCACTTTATCTTTCGACTCTCTCAGAAAAACATTCAATTCATCCTGATGAACAATGCGCTTCAAATAAGATACGACAAACTTAGGGATATACTTCACATGCTTCGGAGCTTTCTCCCGAAGAATCTTATCAATGTCAATCAAAAATAAAGAGTCGTCAGCCATTCTTTTTGTGATGAAATGATTGCGCAAAATTAACGCATCTTTTTAATTAAATGCAAATATTCGATAGAAAACTGCACCCAAAATCTATCAAATAGCACCTAAAATCTATCAATTGATAGTTTTCACCCCAAAGATTGCTTAAAAACAGCCTGTCGAAAAGCCGGAACTTTCGTAAACTTGCAATGCTAAAAGGCAAAACGAACAAGTAACCATTTAACAAAGCACATTTATGAATAGTATGACATTTAAAAAAGATCTGATCGGAGTTCAAAACGATTTATTACGCTTTGCGTACAAGCTCACCTCCGACCGCGAAGAAGCCAACGACCTTCTTCAAGAAACATCACTCAAGGCTTTGGATAATGAAGATAAATACATGCCCGATACTAATTTCAAAGGTTGGATATATACGATCATGCGCAACATCTTTATTAACAATTATCGTAAAGTAGTGCGCGACCAGACATTTGTGGACCAGACGGACAATCTTTACCACCTGAACCTGCCGCGCGACACAGCATTTGAGAACACAGAAAGCGCATACGACCTGAAAGAGATGCACCGTATCGTCAATTCACTGCCACGCGAATACAAAGTACCGTTCTACATGCATGTTTCCGGTTTTAAATACCGCGAAATAGCCGAGAAGCTGGGACTCCCGCTGGGAACTGTAAAGAGCCGTATCTTCTTTACCCGCCAAAAACTACAACAAGAACTGAAAGATTTTGTTTAGTCAAGAAAAAGAAAACACTTCTTTCCTTTTTCAATAGATAACATAAGTTTTAAATATAGTAGCAAAGAGAAAAGGGCTTTCGGTAACGGACTGCCCTTTTCTCTTTTATTATCTTATGCTACCATCAGGATACGGAACTGTCCTGCCGGTTAGCTTCAGAATAGGCATAGTAGCATGTTGAGACTTTAAATAATCGCTCAATACCTTAGCCAGTTCTTTAGCTTTATCCGGATACCTGGCAGACAAATCATCATTCTCCGAAATATCATTCTCCAAATTATAAAGGCAGGCACTACCCGATTCATAGTAATGGATTAGTTTCCAATCACCCGCCACGACCGCACTTTGCGGTGCACCGATCGTCTGTCTTCTCTCACCCCAGTTATTGGGATAATGAAAAAACAAAGCACGCTCTTTATCTCCGGCATGTCCTTTTATTTGCTTCAAAAAACTTATCCCATCAATATGTTGAGGTGTCCGATAATCGCAGACTCCGGCAATTTCCAACAACGTAGGAAAAAAATCTTCAATAATAACGGGGGTGTCATTTATGGTAGAAGGTTTGGCAACATGTGGATAACAAACAATCATCGGCTCACGGATTCCACCTTCCTTTAAAGAACCTTTACCTTCACTCAGCGGATAATTCTTATCATGACGACCGATTGTATAACCGCCGTTATCCGACATAAAAATAATAACCGTATTATCGGCTATACCTTTTTCGTCCACATAATCCATTAAATCGCCTAAACTTTTATCCATACCCTCCAAAAGTGCCGCATACTGTGCTTCTTTATGTGAAAGTCCCTTATCTGCGTACTTCTGGTAGAAACGTCTGTCTGTTCCGAAAGGCGCATGTACAGCATAATGGCTCATATAAAGAAAGAACGGCTTAGACTGTCCGGTTACCTTATCTAATAAGCTTTTCGCCTCCAATGTCAAAGCTTCAGTCAAGAAAGTATCAGTACCATGATATTGCTCTAAATCCGGAACAGCCCACACTGCTGCACGTTCCGGATCGCTCTTGGCGCCATATCCTTCCTCGCCCAGATAGCTCCCCATAGCTCCGGCAGCATGACCGGCAATATTATAATCGAAACCTATTGTCAAAGGATTGGCCGCAGGTGTACCCATCGAACCAAAATGCGCTTTTCCAACCATCATAGTAGCATATCCATTCTCACGAAGTAGTTGAGGCAAACACTTCGCATAAAAAGAATGTTCCAATCCCGCTTCCGGACAAAGACCATTATAATTCCATGCTTCAAATTCCAAGACAGCATCTTTCCTATCGGTCGGCGTATCTTTCTTCAACGTCCAGTTTGTAACTTTATGCTGCGCAGCATTTGCACCAGTGAACAAACTTACACGTGACGGAGAACTGATTGAACAGGCATAAGCGTGAGTAAACATAACTCCCCTTTCAGCTAAACGCTCCATATTGGGAGTTTCATAAATACGGTTCAAGTCCGTGGTATCTTTCCAAAAAGGCAGAGAGGTATCCTGCCACCCCATATCATCCACCAAAAAAAGGATGATATTAGGTTTACGCTGTGCCATAGCATTACCCGACAGCAATGCTACAACTGTTAAGGAAGCAACTGTATATTTCATTTCACGTACCTATATCAATAGAACCTTATGGCAGGAGCTTTCCCACCTTTATAATCTTTATTCACATACACCCGTATCCAGTCAACGAACATGGCCGGCATAGCATCTTTTTTCCATTCGGACGGCATAACCGCCCCGGGCCATGCCTTAGGATTGGTTGATATACCGGTACTGAAAATAAGAAAGAAGCCTTCCGGATCACTCCAAGGCCAATCTTCATTGCCATTGGCTCCCTTACGGTGTTCAAAATAGGTCTGTCCATTCACGCCTCCTACTATGCGGTCGGGATACCATTCCAGCCAGTAGATATTCCACCAGGACATATCGGCCAGGTCAATTGTCGAGGTAACACTTCCGCTGCCTCCTACTACTCCGGCATAATAATTCTCCGAGTGCAATGTGAAATGTGCACGATTATTGACTGTCTTTTTCGGATTTTCCAATAAATCTATTTCCCCATTCTTAGGCCAAGGACGGTTATTGTTCCCCATAAACCAAAGTGCATCGTTGAAACCTTGATAAGCATTGCGTTTAAAACGAATCTCAATACGCATATTCTCGGTAAAGTTACACCAGAAATCCTTGCTTCCGGGCAATGACGTGCGATAACAGCCGTGAGAGAACTTCACATTGGCACCAAAACGATTGTCCAAAGAATCGGTTTCCTCAACTGTACGAATCTGTAACACACCATTGTTCACTTCCGAACAGCGTGCATTATCCACCCGTGCGGCACGGCTCATG
>NZ_JBCODG010000036.1:38742-47825 GCF_040928965.1 Bacteroides sp. 2201st1_D9_2201SCRN_220225
GTATACCAGTGTTTCATCATCTTTCGGCATGCCTTTCACAGCAAGGATACCCACCTCGCCAATAGCAGTAGATACTTTCCCGTTGATTTCGGCAAGCGGTTCAAGCTTGAAGTAACGTACCCGATAACTCTTTCCGAAGCGTACAAAGTAAGGAACGGGATTGTGCATAATATTGCTGAACTCACCGGCTGCATCGCATTTTGTCCATTCCTCGCCGTCACTACTGATGTAGAAAGCATATTTGTAAATAGTACCCGCCAGGTCATCACCCGTAACCGGAGCATAACTGAAGCCTGTAACCTGCACTTCGCGTCCCATATCCACCGTCAACGGTTTCAATGAGTTGGTGTACCACCCCGTACTCCGGTCTCCGTCAATAGCCTGATGCGCATTCGGTTCACCGTCTGCTATACGCCATTCATCCACCGGAATATCACTCAACTGCACTTCCGTATTCTCGTCATTCAAAGGTTCGGCGAAGAAAAGTCCCACTTTCAGGATATTTGCCTTTCCACGTGCCGAACGGACAGTAACCCGTATTTTCTCCGCCTTGGTATCCGAGAAACGGATCAGACGTCTGTACCCAACCGTCGTACCTTCCGCCACATATCTCCACGAACCATTGGAGTAAGCCTCCACAAGAAAATTTTCCACACGCTGTCCTTTGGCAATATCTTCCTGAATAAGGAAGGTATTTACCACAGCGCCTTTCTGCACTTTATATTCGCGGACATCTCCACTTAAGGATTGCCAACGGGTATCTCCTTTCTGCAGAAAATCTTTGCCGAACGTCTTCTTCAGATAACCGGAAAGCTCTTTCAGACGCTGCACATCATTCTCATGAATCAACCCGCGCTTATCAGGCGGAATATTAAGCAACAATACCGAATTATAACCTACAGATTTGAAATAAATATCCACCAGATGCGCCAACGACTTCACTTGCTTGTCCTGTGCAGCATGATAGAACCAACCCGGACGAATAGACACATCCACTTCGGACGGCCACCAGAAAAGTTCCTTGGCACGCGCCACGATGTCACGACCGCCCAAGTCTTTGGCCTTACCATAAATACCCAATCCCTTTCTCAGTTCTTCCGAACGGGAATAGATGCCCGGCGGCAATGCTGTGGCACTCCACTCGGTTTCACGTCCGATTCCCTTTTCATTACCTACCCAACGCACATCATCACCCATGATAGCAGTCACAGCTTTGGGCTGCAGGCGACGAATGGTCTTTATCACTGCATCCCAGTCATATTCTTGCTTTTTACCGTTGGGTCCTTCACCGTTTGCACCATCAAACCATACTTCGTGAATTTCACCATATTGCGTCAGCAACTCCGTGAGTTGTTCAATGAAGAATTGGTTATAGACGGGAGAATCGCCGTAACAAGCGGCATTCCGATCCCACGGAGAGAGGTATATGCCAAACTTAATACCGTATTTATCGCATGCATTACGCAATTCGCGTACCAAGTCTCCCTTCCCGCCACGCCAGGGACTGGATGCAACAGAGTGCCGGGTAGTCTTCGTAGGCCACAGACAAAAACCGTCGTGATGCTTGGCGGTAATGATTGCCATCTTAAAACCTCCGTCTTTGAGTGCACGTACCCACTGCTCACAATCCAGTTCGGTAGGATTAAAGAGAGCAGGGGCTTCCGTACCATCCCCCCATTCACGTCCCGTAAAGGTATTGATACCGAAATGCAGGAAAGCGGTAAACTCCATTTGCTGCCACTCCAACTGTTGCGGAGTAGGAATTAAACGTGAAGCCATGTCCAGCTTCTGTGCAGCAGTAGCCTTTTCGGGGAAGATCAAATGTTTCTCGTAATAGGTTTCCTGTGCCTGCACTCCACAAAAGACTGCGAAAAGTAATGATGTCAGGAGCATTATTTGTTTCATATATATATTCTATTAATAGTTAACTCAATACCTCTTGCTATGAGCAAAATTCAAATAAGTTTGCACTCATCTGACAAGATAGATGGTAAAATCAAACTGTTGCCTGTCTATAGGAATAAGATAAGGCGGTAATGTGGCAGGTCCGCAAGTAGCGGTGCCCACTCCCGACTGTCCGGCATCCAGATGCACGGTTACCTTGCCATTACGTTCGAGTTCGTTAATGTGGGTAGCCTTTTCAATATTCTCATCCGAGAAAGGAGAAATACTAAACTGAAACGGACGGCTCGAATTGACAAACAATCCGTTATTGGCTTCATCCGCCAACTTCATCCAACGTACATCGGTACGATTACCTGTAGCCTGCGGCTTTACATAATAATGGAACATACGTTCAACAGTCGTATTGTATATGTCAATCTTACCGGACTGCTTACGGTCGGCATACGTTTCATGCTCTCCGCGCCCCAGATAAGAAACATTCCCATACCTATCGTTCATCTCGAATGCCAATCCCATGCGGGCCATTGATTTAACCATCGTAGTATCGGGCGTAAATTCGGTTTGTATCCTGACACCTCCGTTCTGCGCCAATGAGTATGCCAAAATAGCGTCGCCCACCTTCTTCCCTGCCTCATTCAGCAACTCCACTACCGCAGTAGCAGAAGCCTTGCCTTTTTTCAAAGAAACAACTTTCTGCACCGTCTTGTCAAGTCCCGCCTGACGCCATAAATGTGCCGCTTTCCGGTCGCGATTGTCATTATCCGTTGCCGGACGGAACAAGCTCAATGTAACCGGACTTGCCAGCAATTCTGTCCCATCCTGTGCAAGCAATTGTAAAGCACCGCTCTTTTCGTCCACCGTAAAAGTCATTTTGCCGGATGTTTCCGGCAGATAAGCCTTTCCGGTTGCATTACCGGGTAATACAAATTGGTCATAAGCTACCTCCCAGGAAGTATCTACCATAGGAGAAACAGTTTTCCGCATCCAACTCAAATTCAGATAGGCTTCACGCGTATTAACCGGCAGTCTGACTGCTCCAAACATCACATTGACCATTCCATGAGGCAAACAATCCACCTCCTGCATTCCTTTCGCCAGTACCATACCATTATCGGCTGTTACATTCCAATGCAATATATATTGATTCAGGTTCGAAAAATCAAACCAATTCTTAATACGTACAGTCAGATTCTTTTCATTGATCAAGGTTGCTTTGATATTCTGATAGATTTTCTTCACTTCCAATAAGTGCGGATGCGGTTCACGGTCTGCATTTACCAGACCGTTACAACAGAAGTTACCAAAACTCGGAATATCTTCAGGTCCGTAGTCACCACCATAACTCCAATACCAGCGGCCGTTGTCGTCAATCTCACGGAACGACTGGTCTACCCAATCCCATATAGCTCCGCCTTGCGCCATCGGATTACTCTCAAAAACATCCCAATACTCCTTCATACCCCCACAACTATTACCCATAGCATGCAGGTATTCACACAGAATAAAGGGACGATAAATACCCGGTGTAGCCAGATAAGCTTTGATTTCATCCACACTGCGATACATGCGGCAATAAATATCGGTATTATAGTTCTGTTCCGCCCGTTCATATTGTACGGGACGATTATTTTCTACCGACTTCAACCAATCGTATGTACGCTCAAAGTTTATACCATTGCCCGCTTCATTTCCCAAAGACCAGATAACGATGGCAGGATGGTTCTTGGAACGTTCGTACATACGCTGCGTACGATCCATGTGTGCCGGCAACCAAGTGCTATCCTTCGCCAGCGATGCCGGGCCATAGCCCATACCGTGCGATTCGATATTCGCCTCATCTATCATATACAATCCGTAACGGTCGCAAAGAGTGTACCAATAAGAGTCGGTAGGATAATGCGAATTGCGCACCGTATTGATATTGTTCTGTTTCATCAGGCGGATATCTTGCTCCATCAATTCCTTACTGACAGTACGTCCCAGTTGGGAATGTTCGTGCCGGTTAACACCTTTCACCAATATCGGTACCCCATTGATACAGAAACGGCCGTCCTTTATTTCCGAAGTGCGGAATCCCACCCGGCAACCGGTTACTTCGGTCACCTTGCCCGTAGCATCCTTCAACTCCAGAAACAATGTATAAAGATTAGGATGTTCCGCACTCCATGCCTGCACTGCCGGGAGTCGCTTCCCCGGAAAAGAGATGAAGTTGCTTAATCCGCGTGACTTTACCGGAATCTCTTCCGCCGATACAGTCCGGCCTTCCGCGTCTTTCAGCGTGTACGCAATGGAAGAAGCATTCTGTGAAGCGCCTTCTATCGTTACATCCAGACCGAAAAGACCATCTTTATAGTTCGTTTTTTCCAAAGAAGACGTCACTTTATAATCAGCAATATACCGGTGGGGAGTACTATACAGATATACATCGCGTTCGATTCCGCTTAAACGCCACATATCCTGACACTCCAGATAAGAACCGGCACTCCAGCGGTAAACTTCAAGTGCTATCATATTCTCTCCGTCTTCCAGTTTATCCGTAATATCCCACTCCGCAGGAGTTTTTGAGCCTTGATTGTATCCGATAAACTTACCGTTTACCCATACGTAATAGAAAGAGATAACTCCCTCACAGCAAAGCACCACCCGGCGATCTTTCCACGAAGCCGGAACTTTGAATGTACGGCGGTAAGAACCGACTTCATTGTCTTCGTAAGGAACCAGCGGCGGGTTCTTCTTGAATTTGAACATCTTGTCGTCAAACTCATACGACTCATTCACATAAATAGCCGTACCGTACCCCTGACGTTCCCAATTACCGGGAACAAGAATGTCCGCCCAACCACCGGTATAAAAAGACGGTTTATAAAACTCCTTCGGTCGTTTATCGGGATTCTTCACCCAATGGAATTTCCATTTGCCATTCAGGCTGAGGTAATAGGGAGATTGCTCGTAATCGCCCTGCTCCACATCCGTTACCGTGGCATACGGCCATACATAGGTATGAGGTTGCAATTTATTCAATCCTATGGCATATTGGCTTTGCCATTCCGGCTGTTCTTGTGCTGCAAGCGGTGAAAACGCAAGGATAGCTCCAAGTAATGTAAATATCTGTCGGCTCATACGGTCAATCATACACATTCGTTTTTTCATTCTATAATAAGTTCATCCAAGAAAGGTCTCGCTTCTTGTCCCGGACGCACATGATTTTCCGGACACAAGCCTGCTCCGCAAAGTGTTATCCGCACATAGCGGGCCTGCACATTATCCAAGGCAAACGAGCAGTTGTCAACATAAGAACCTTCACGGAAAATTTCTTTTTGAGAATAGTGCAACTCTCCAGCCAGACGGAAGTTGCGGTTATTATCAGATACAGCCACCCGTATACAAGCAGGTTTATGTACTGCCATTCCGTAAACAGTGATGCACCCCAACGTTACGGTATGGATTTCTTCTTTCTTCTGCAAATCAACAGTAAAAGAAATCGTATCGTTATTCATCCAAGAGCACCATTCGAAATCGGTTTGCTTCAAGCTGCCCCGTACGCCATTCACCAACAACTTCAGTTTTTCGGTATTGCTTCCCAAAATAGGTTTAGCCGTTGCTTTATTCCATTCCACCGGCAGAACCAATGTTTTACCTATCTGCTCTCCGTTGGCAAAAGTGGCAGCTTTCACGGTCTTAGATGTCGTAAGCCGTAAAGGCTCCGAATAAAGTGCAGATTGCAAATCCGGTTCCTTACCGTCAGTGGTGTAATGAATCTGTACATCCGGACGAACACATTCCAACTTGACCTGTAATTGCCCGTCAACGGGAGTTACCGTATGCTGTATATTATACATGGAACGGGCATAAACTATTCCCTTCGCCGCAATATGTTCATTAAACCGGTCCATCGCTTTTAAATAAGTCTGCCAATCCTTACGGTCGGTTTGCGTCCATGCCCCTTCGGCCAAAGCAGACAGGCGCGGAAACAACAGATAGTCCACATCCTCAGGCTTGTTGCAAAACTCCGTCCAAAGGGATGCTTGTACACCCATTAAAAGTTTCTCAACAGCCGGACTCCATTCTTTTTGTACGGGTTCATAATCATATACATCTTTCAGAGTATTATTGCCGAAATAAGTCAATGGTTCAAACCATTGCGGCCCCTGATAACGGATAAGATACAATATAAGCGCAGGAGTCATCACAAACCGATGTCCCAGTTTGGCGGCTTTCAATGCAGCCTGTCCACGCCCCTGCCAGCCGAAAATAATGGCATCTTCGGGAATATCGGTATTGGTCAGCTCGTCCCATCCCATCACTTCGCGGCCTTTACTCTGCACATAACGCGCCATACGTGCCATGAAATATCCCTGTAAATCTTCTTCGTTTTTCAGCCCTTCTGCTTTCATGCGTGCCTGACAACGCGGACATTTTTTCCAATTAACCTTCCATGCCTCATCACCACCCAAGTGAATATATCTTGACGGAAACAAATCTACGATTTCATCAATCACTCCTTCAAGGAAAGTATATACACTATCATTTCCAGCGCAATAGATGATATCGGCATGAGCTCCTCCCAATCCCGGCAACACCCCGATATATTTATCCACTACCGGACAGGCAAGCAATGGATACGATGCCAATGCGGCATTACTATGAGCCGGCATTTCTATTTCCGGAATCACTTCGATATGGCGTTCCATGGCATAAGATACAATCTCCCGAATATCATCCTGCGTATAAAAGCCTTTCTCCACCGTGGGTTCTCCCTGACGGGCATTACGACGGGCAAAGAACGGCGCTCCCGGACGTTCCACCCTGCGCGATCCAATTTCCGTGAGCAGCGGGTAACGTTTGATTTCAATACGCCAACCATTATCATCCGTCAGATGCAAATGCAGCTTGTTCAGTTTCAACATAGCCATGCAATCTATGATACGCAGCAGATTCTCCTTAGGCGTGAAAAATCGGGATACGTCTACCATCAATCCGCGATAGCTGAAACGGGGGCGGTCGGTAATAGTCATGGCAGGTACGGCCCACAAAGCGTTAACCACCTGTGTACCCTCTATAGCAGCCGGCAATAATTGCCGGATACTCTGCAAGGCATAAAAAAAGCCTTGTACATCCGATGCGTAAATGCGGATTTTCTTTGAGGTGATTTCCAACAGATAGGCTTCCGAATCTAAGGAAGCATCAGTTAGCAAGCAAACATCTCCTTTCTTACTTTCCGTTTTTATACGGGGAGTAAAGCCGGCGGCATTCGTAAAAAGCGCGGTAAACTGTTTCACGACTTCCGCCTGTTCTTCATTTTCTACTGCAAATACCGTCTTAGCCGTGAATTGAAAGTTACCCGTGCCCGGCACAATTGCGACCGGACAGGGAACCAACGAAAAAGGCTGAGTCAAGTTATCTGCCTGGCAGCCCAAGGGGGGAAGCAACCAGCAGCATAATAATAGCATTATAAAGTATTTCATAAAATAAAATCGTTATTTTCAAGTAAAACATAAATCATTCCTTATCTCTTTCCGGTCCGAAGCGCACCGGGTCGTTATATTGTTGCTGTAAATCCAGTAAAGTAGTTTTCAGTTCGGCTGTCACTTCTTCGGTACCGGGTTGGCCATAGATGTTATACATTTCGGCAGGGTCGTTTTTCAAATCATACAATTCCCAAACATCGATGTCATTATAGAAATGAATCAGTTTATAGCGCTCTGTACGCACTCCGTAGTGGCGTTTTACCATGTGTTCTGCAGGATATTCGTAGAAATGATAGTACAATGCCTTACGCCAGTTTACAGGATGCTCTCCCTTGAGTAACGGCAACATGGAAATGCCGTGCATATCTTCCGGCAGACTGATACCTGCAAGATCGAGGATGGTCGGACCATAGTCTATGTTCTGTACCAATTCCGTAATGTCGCCGCGTGCATCCAGCCCTTTGGGCAGGTGCATAATAAGCGGCGTGTGCATGGATTCTTCGTACATGAAACGCTTGTCGAACCAACCGTGTTCGCCCATATAAAAACCTTGGTCAGAGGTATAAACCACCAATGTATTGTCCAGCATATCTTTCTCTTTCAGGTAATCCAATACGCGCCCTACATTATCGTCCAGCGACTTAACCACTTTTGCATAATCACGCATATAGCGCTGATATTTCCATTCGGCGAGTTCTTTACCTTTCAGGTCACGTTTATAAAAATCTTCAATGATAGGCGCATAAAATGTGTCGAAAGCTTTACGGTCATCAGCGTCCATACGTTCTATGTAGCTCAGATAGCGCTCTTTCAGTGGGGAGTCTTTGCCCTCTTTCAACATCTTCAGGTCGTAAATCAAGTCCATATCCTTGAATATGCTCATTTCCTGAGAAGCGGCGGCAGGGCGGCCTTTATAATCATCATAGAAGTTATCGGGCAAAGGGAATGTCTTGTCTTCGTAGAGGGCAAGGTTTTTTATTTCAGGCAGCCAGTTGCGATGAATGGCTTTATGATGAATAAAAAGACAGAAAGGTTTTTCCTTGTTCCGCCTGTTTTCCATCCAATCGATACTCATGTCTGTAATTAAGTTGGTGATATAGCCTTTGCGGACAACGGTATCGTTGTTCATCGTGATAAAGTCCGGATTAAAATAATCTCCCTGGCCGGGTACAACTTCCCAATAATCGAAACCGGTAGGCAGGCTTTCCAAATGCCATTTACCTATAACAGCCGTCTGATAGCCGTTTTCGCGCAGTATTTTGGGAAAGGTTTGTTGCGAACCGTCGAACACACAAGTGGTATTATCATAGAATTTATTGCCACATGTGTGTTTGCCGGTAAACATGCAGGCACGGCTCGGCCCGCTCAAAGAGTTGGCAACAAAACTATTGACAAAGCGCACACCGTCGTTGGCGATGCGATCTAAGTTGGGAGTTTCTATATAGCGATTGTCATAGCAGCTCATCATCTGCGCCGTATGGTCGTCGGTCATGATGTAGACGATGTTGTAAGGTTTTGAAGCCGGCATACATGCGGCCAATGATACCGCCGAAACCGCCCCTGTCAAAGTATACAACCATCCGGTCTGTAGTTTATTCATGATTCAATCAGTGATTAATTTGTTGTTTCCTTTCACTACTGTCCCGTAAAAGTGGATAAATAGTTCTTTGAAATTATTGAAATATAGTCAATTACACGGTTTTTTGAAAT
>NZ_JBCODG010000037.1:0-46419 GCF_040928965.1 Bacteroides sp. 2201st1_D9_2201SCRN_220225
TGAAATTCTTCATGTTCAGACTGGCTAGGCTATACGCTTAAAAGAAAGCTTGCCAACCGGGGAAATCCGCTGACCCGAAAATACACACGGTCATGGAGAGAAGGGTAGCAAGTGATATTCTGTTGAATGCTTTCCACGAAAGATATTCACCATTCGAAAAATGTGCTGTAAAATTCAGTACTGTTGCCAGAATTGTCAGGGCAGAAAGTGTTGCCGGAAAGATATACTGTGAGTCAATCATAGTTAAAAGGATTTGGTAAGGCCATTAACGAAAAATCCTTGAATTTCAATGAAATTCAAGGATTACATCATTTTTAAAAGTGGTGCCACCAGGAATCGAACCGGGGACACAAGGATTTTCAGTCCTTTGCTCTACCAACTGAGCTATGGCACCATTTTTATCTCTTTTGCGGTTGCAAAGGTAGTGAAAGTTTTGGACTATGCAAGAGGTTAGGAAATAAAAAACGCTGATAATTCTCTATATAGTTAATTATCAGCGTATATTTTTTTAGAAGAGTATGGAATAAATCCGTTATTTATGCCTTCTTCTTTTATTTTATTCTTGAGGTTTTGTCATTTTCGGATTTCTATTTGCTATCCTCTTTTCCCCGGTTTTGAGGCATTTTGTCTATTCAACCTCTTCCTGCTGAGCGGCAGATTCCTCTTTAAGCGGATTCCAGCCTTGTGCCTTCAGTTCAAATTCCTGTCCGTCGCGGCTGATGAGGGCGCATCCCAGTTCCGGTTTAGTGATATGGCCTATCAACTTAATGCCTTCCATTTCGGAAACCTTTTCATGGTCGGCAATGGGCACGGTGAACAGCAGTTCGTAATCCTCGCCGCCGTTGAGGGCGCAAGTCGTCAGGTTCATGTTGAACTCCTCTGCCATGACGGCCGTTTGGTAGTCGATGGGAATATGCTCCTCATAGATGCGGCAACCGACCTTGCTTTGCGTGCAAATATGCAGTAACTCCGAGGATAGGCCGTCGGAAACATCCATCATGGAAGTAGGCTGAATACCTTCTTTAGCCAACTTCTGAATAATGTCGCGGCGGGCTTCCGGTTTCAGTTGCCGTTCCAGCAGATACTCTTTGCCAGCGAAATCAGGTTGTAAATCTTTGTCACCCCCTTTAAGGACGCTCTTCTCACGTTCCAGCAGTTGCAAGCCCATATAGGCTGCACCTAAGTCGCCGGAAACACAGATAAGGTCAGTCTCTTTGGCGCCGTTGCGATAAACGACCTTTCCTTTCTCACCTTCACCGATACAAGTGATGCTGATTGTGAGTCCCGTATAGGAAGAAGAGGTATCACCGCCTACAATATCCACTCCATATTCCTCACAGGCAAGGCGGATGCCGGCATACAACTCCTCCATATCCTCTACGCTGAAACGTTTGGACAGTCCCAGCGAAACGGTGATTTGCCGGGGTGTACCGTTCATGGCATATATATCGGAAAAATTTACTACGGCCGATTTATATCCCAAATGTTTCAAAGGTACATACGTCAAATCGAAATGTACGCCTTCCAGTAACAAATCGGTGGTTACCAGCACTTCTTTGTCCGCCGGGTAGGATAGGACGGCGGCATCATCCCCGATGCCGTACCGGCTTGATTCGTTTTTTAATTCGATACTCTCGGTCAGGTGGCGGATGAGGCCGAACTCACCGAGAGTTGCTATTTCTGTTCTCATCTTAATTAGTTGAAAGGTTAAAGTTGATAGTTAAAAGCGAATAGTTACCGCGTACTTACACTGCACGGCAACTTTCAACTCCCGACTATCAACTTTCAACCATTTATTTACTTACGCTCTGTTAATCAACTCCCTCATAATCTCCGTCATCTTCGGCTGTGCGGCATCCGCAGCTTTCTGCACTTCTTCGTGGGAAACCTCTACAATCTTGCCTTCCACACCTAAGTCCGTGATAACCGATACGCCGAACACTTTGATACCGCAGTGGTTCGCTACGATTACTTCGGGAACGGTAGACATACCTACCGCATCCGCACCCAGGATACGGAACATCTTGTATTCCGCCGGAGTTTCAAACGTAGGCCCTTGCGTGCCGATGTACACACCGTGTTGCACCTTGATACCCTTTTCAGCGGCAATTGCATCCGCCTTGCGGATAAGCTCTTTATCGTACGCCTCGCTCATGTCCGGGAAGCGCGGGCCATACGGAATATTCCTGCCGTGCAGCGGATGTTCGGGGAAGAAATTGATGTGATCGGTGATAATCATCAGGTCGCCGATTTCAAAATCGGGATTCGTACCGCCGCTGGCATTAGAAACAAACAAGGTCTTGATACCCAGTTCCCGCATTACACGTACCGGGAAGGTCACTTCCTTCATGGAATATCCCTCATAGAAGTGGAAGCGTCCTTGCATGGCCATAATATCCTTATTACCCAGCTTGCCGAAAATCAGTTTGCCGCTGTGTCCCTCTACCGTAGAAACGGGGAAGTTGGGAATATCCTCATACTTTATTTCATACTTCTCGGTAATCTCACCTGCAAGGCTGCCAAGTCCGGTTCCGAGGATAATTGCTGTCTCAGGATGCGTGTGCATCTTACCTTTCAGATAAGCTGCGGTTTCTTGAATACGTTCTAACATAGCCAATAATGTTTTGGTTAAATATATATTGTTGATTTTGTAAAAACTCTATTTCGATGGGAAGCACATAAATGTACGGCTTCAGCGTTTCGTTCAGGTTGGGATGGTTCTTCAGTCGGGTAGCATCTTTTTCTGTCGTGATAATCAGCCTGTTGTTTCCTTTCAACAGGTTAAATTGTTTCTCGATGACCTGCAAGTCTTTCTCGCCGAAGTCATGGTGGTCGCCGAACTCCAGCAGATTGACGCTGGGGGTGTAGGCTTTCACTTCTTCCACCAGTGGGGCGGGAGAGGCGATGCCCGTAACGAGTAGCACCTGTTCGTCTCCGGTGCAGGTAATTCTGCCTTTTGCCTTTTCGGGAAACAGTGGCATCAGCGAGCCATAGCGGAACCTGGAGAAATACAATTGCTGGTACGGATACAGATTCAACCTTTTGGTGATGATGTTGAAATCTATCGGCTTGATATCATCCGGACACTTCGTTACAATGACTATCTGGGCGCGGTTTTTCCCGCAGGCGGGTTCGCGCAGTCTTCCGGCAGGCAACAGGGCGTCGTCACACAGCAACCGGTGATAGTCGGTCAGTAGGATATTCATTCCTGCCTTTACATGGCGATGCTGGAAGGCATCGTCCAGTAACACTGCATCCACGGCAGGACTCTTCAATGTAAGCAACTGCTCGATGCCGTGACAGCGGTTTTCATCTACCGCTACCCGTATATCCGGAAACTTGCTCTTTATCTGATAGGGTTCGTCGCCGATTTTCTGTACGCTGCTTTCGGCGGTTGCCAGTATGTAACCTTTGCTCTTCCGTTTGTATCCGCGGCTCAGTGTAGCTACGTTTATGCCCTCATTCTGCAATAACTTTATCAGATACTCCGTATGCGGCGTTTTGCCCGTTCCACCTACGGCGATGTTGCCTACACATATCACAGGAACGTCAAAACTCCTTGACCGGAGCCAGCCCCAGTCAAAGAGTTTGTTTCGCAAGCACACCCCTGCCCCGTAGAGCCAGGACAAGGGATATAGCCAATGATGTATTTTTACGGATGCATCTTTCATTTAAATTTATTGTATGTTCAGTTCAAACGGTACGCGTGCCTGTATGCGGTCTATCTTGTCAAAGTTCTCGATGATGCTGAACTGACGGTACATATCGCTCATTTTGCCGTTCAGCATGCGCCCCTTGATATAATTTCCGGGATTCGTATTCATCAGGCTTTCCAGGAAACCCTCTTTCTTGGGATAACTCATTACGGTGTAAGCGTCTACACCTGCTTTTGCAATGGCAATCTCCAACGCCTTGTCCAGGCCGCCCAATTCGTCCACCAGTCCCAGTTCTTTGGCGGTGCTTCCGGTCCATACACGACCTTGCGCTATCTTGTCCAGTTCTTCCATACTGATGCCGCGTCCGTCGGAGCAGCGGGTCAGGAAGAGTTCGTAGCCGTTGTTGACGTACATCTGCATCAATCCCTTTTCACCGTCGTTCATGGGGCGGGTCAGGTTGCCGAAGTCGGCATACGGGTTGGTCTTTACTACGTCGAAGTTCACACCCAGTTTCTCCGTCAGCCCTTTGGCGTTGGGCATCATTCCGAAGATACCGATAGAGCCGGTCAGTGTGGTAGGTTCGGCAACGATGGTATCGGCATTGCAGGAGATGTAGTAACCGCCCGATGCGGCATAATCGCCCATGGATACGATTACCGGTTTCTCCTTTTTCAGTTGGTTTACGGCGTACCATATCTGTTCGGAACCGTATGCGCTGCCGCCCGGAGAGTTCACACGCAGCACTACGGCTTTTACATTTTCGTTATCTTTCAGCTTACGCAGGTCTTTGATAACCTTTTCGGAGTTGATACCCTCGTCGGTAGAGGCGGACGAACCGCCGTCAATCTCACCATACGCATAATATACGGCAATTACGTTTCCGCTCTTGTCTCTGGGCACGTTCTTTTTCACGTTTATCATGTCCTGAATGCCCAGTATCGGCATGTTGTCGTCCTTGTCGATGCCTGCCAGGTTTTTCAGGTAGTCGCGTACATCATTCTTATATATTAAGGTGTCCACCAGTCCGTTCTTCACGCTTTCCTCTGCGGGGTAAAACATCAGCATGCGGTCGGCTTCCTTGTTCAATGCCTCTACGGACAGGTTGCGCGATTCGGCAACGGCGTTCGTAATCTGTCCCCAGATGGACGACAGGTATACATTTATCTGCTCGCGGTTGGCTGCACTCATTTCGGTGGAGATAAACGGCTCTACTGCCGATTTGTATGTACCCACTTTAAACACCTGCATCTCCACGCCCACTTTCTCCAATAAATCTTTGAAGAACATAGGAGTAGCTGCCAGTCCCCGCCATTCGAGCATACCTTGCGGGTTCAGCAGGACTTTATCGGCCACGCTGGACAGGTAGTATAACCCCTGCGTGTAGGCATCACCGTAGGCTACGACAAACTTACCCGATTCCTTGAAGTCTTTCAGAGCATTGCGAATCTCTTCCAGCGAGGCGAACCCCGCTCCCAGTGAAGTAGCCTGAATATAAATACCTTTGATATCCTCGTTCTCTTTCGCTTTCTTAATGGAAGAGAGAATATCGTCCAGTCCGTATGTCTTGTAATCATCCTTCATAATAAGGTCCAGTGGGTTTTCCTGGCTGCGTTCGACCAGTGTACCGTTCAAGTCCAGCATCATGACGGAGTTCTTACGTACTTGCGTTTCCGATTCCGAGGATGAAACCATACTGAAAACTACGAGAATACTGATGAAAAACAACACAACGCTCGATATAACAATACCGGTTACGGTGGCGAGTGTAAATTTCAAGAAATCTTTCATTGTCTTATTGTTTTTGGGTATGCTAACTTTTCAAGCTAACAAAGATAAATAATTAGGTTGATATTTTCCCTATCTGTCGCATGAATTTTCAGTTTGTCACATGGGGGGCTTTTATTCTGCATTTTTACCGGGGGATATAAATAAAAAGAGCCTGCCGCTTTTTTTGTGCGACAGACCCCTTTATGTAGAGAATGCAGTGAAGAATTCTTTCTCCTTATATTTAAGAGAGGGAATTCTTTGTTATAGGTTTCTCGCTTTCCGCTTCAACAAATGAGATAAGAATATCTTTTATTTTTTCTTTGTTTTGAGAAATAGCAGCTAAATCAATATTGTCTTCGATTTCAAAGGCATAGTAAGAATTTTCCGTTGGAGTGTATTCTTCTGGCAAGTTGGCAATCGGCACAAGTTTAATGTTATGATAATGTATCTTATCATCAATATCTACGGTGTATACAAATCCGTCATTAGGTTGTGTTATTATGGAATGTAGCGTACTTTTCTTTTCTAAATACTGTTGTATTGAAAAAATATCGGTTCTGATAACGACCCACCTGTTATATTCATTATCTACATCCACCCAGTAGAATAAGTAGTTTTCTCCCTTGTTGCTTACGTAATGAGACAATAAAGGGCCATCATGGTAAATCAAGTCAGCAACTTTAATAAGTTTACTGAAATCAAAATTGATACTGAAACCGTTTATTGTCTTCATATCAATATTCATTGATTAAGACATCTATTTCCGACTGATATTTGAAAGCTGCATTCGCCATGTTTAACACATTTTTAGTGTCGCAAAGATAGGGAATATTTTTTAGCAGAAGGGTTTATCGGATATTTTCTTTTCCAAACATGTTTTTTATCATAAGAATAAAATGATCAGGTTCTTTAATAAATAATAAGCTGTATACTTCCTTGGCATTTAAAACAATCCCCCCTCTCATTTGTTGCTAAAACAATTTTTTTATTCATTATTTTAGTAACAAGTTCTGTGTTTAGGTGCAAAATGTGTACTTTTACGCAGGCAGTAATGCTTAATTGGTAAATGAACTTACAAAACAAGAAGAAAAAGTTGAGTATTCGTGTTGTCATACATCCTTGTAAAGCGAGCGCGGCGGGAGTTTACTCCCTTGCGATTCGCGTGCTGTACTGCCGTAAGAAGAAAGAATACTCTTTGGGGTGGCGGGTCCACGAGTCGAATTACCGGCGGGATGCCGACCGGGTGGTTTATTCGTCCGAGGGTATCCTCACTCGTAGGGAAGTGAGCCTCGTCAACCGTCTTATCAGGAACGAGAAAGAAGACCTTGTCAGGAACTACCGTCTGCTGGAGAGAACCGATCCCGGCTTTACGCTGGAGCGCCTCATGCTGAAACACCGGAAGGAGCAGTACGACCAGAGTGTGGATAAATTCATCCTGCAATACATCAATACCCTGCTCGAAGAGGGGAAGCAAAGCACTGCCGCTTCCTACACAAGCGGGCTGTACTCGCTGTTGCGCTTTTGCAGTTTGAGGGAAATCAACTTCAAAGACATCGACTATGTGTTCGTCACGGACTATATACACTACCTGCGCATGCGCGGCATTTCGGAGAACAGCATCCACATGTACCTCAGCAATTTCCGGGCGGTGTACAATAAGGCACGCAAGCAAGGCATCAGGGTATGTGGCGAAAATCCCTTTGCCGGGCTGAACGTGCGCAGGCAGGAAACGGTGAAACGGGCGTTGAGCAAGGAAGAGATAGCGCTCATCGCTTCGGCCGACCTGCGGCGGTATCCCCAGTTGGAAGCGGCGCGCGACCTGTTCATGTTCAGTTTCTACTGCCGGGGCATGTCCTTCGTCGATGTAATCCACCTCAAGCACGACGGCATTGTGCGCGACACGATATTCTACACCCGCAGCAAAACCGGGCAACGGTTGCAGATAGGACTGCTGCCAGCCATGAAGGAGATTATTGAAAAATACAGGACATCCGGCCCGTACATTTTTCCTTATATCCACGGGCAGTCACCGCGAGATGCCTACACGCAATACCGCTACTCTTTGGGCACGGTCAACCGTTACCTCAAACGCTTGGGCACATTGCTCAACATAGGCATTCCGCTCACCACTTATGTGGCGCGCCACTCGTGGGCCACCATAGCCAAGAATGAAGGTATCCCGATATCCTTAATCAGTGAGGGACTGGGACATACGTCCGAAAAGACAACCCAAATCTACCTGAATTCCTTTGCGGTCGATACCCTGAACAAGGTCAATGAAAACGTGGCGGATGCCGTATCGGATTGTATTAAAAATGCAGGTGAAAAATTCATCTGTTTACATAACACAGATAAAACCTAAAAAACGACTCAAATAAACCGAACTTTTCTACTTGCTTTCACTATATATACTTTGTCCCTGTTCTTTGATGTTGCAAAGGTAAAGGATATTTTTGGATATTGCGTTATCCAAATCCATCAATCAGTTATCCAAATTAACCAATCTGTTATCCAAAATTACAAAATGCTGAATATCAGTGTTTATTTTTGCTGCTTTTTTTAATTTCCTGCCTTAATTCGCTGGGTGAGCAGCCGAAATTGTTCTTGCAATACTTGTTGAAACCGGCTGCGGAGGTGAAGCCCAACTCGTATGCCACCTCTTTTATAGAGATGAAATCGTAATTGAGTCGGGATAGTATTTCCTTGTTTTTTTGTTTCTGAAGCCAGGATTGAACGGTTTCTCCAAACTCTTGCGTGAACTTGCGGTGAAGCTCGGAACCGCTCATGCCCAACAATTCTGCCAGTTCTTGTTTGCTGCGCACCCGGTCTTTGTGTTTGAGAACGGCTGCCTTGAAGTCTATCTCAATTCCCATTATAGGGTAGAGGAGTTGGATTATTTCGCTCTTTGTGTAGGCTGTGCGGAAGATGATGAACAATTCGCGCTCTTTGAGTTCGTGCAGGTGTTTGCAGTTGACGCCCGCCTGGAGATAGGACTCCAGCAGATGCAGGAACGTGTCCAAAGGGGCACGCACGGAAAGCGGTTCGAAGCATAGTGGTGTGTGCTGGACTTCGTCTAAATAGCTGCTAAGCATGTGCTTGTCGCACAATGAGATTGCATCGTGAAAGAATGACAGACTGATGTATGTGCCCGGCTGGATAACCGTGCCCGTGTAATGGGATGAAAGGGGAATGAAGATGAATTCGCCCGCACGGACTCTTGTTTCTTCCTTGCTGTCTTTGGTGATGCTGACTTCGCCTGACAAAATAAATATCAGGTGGTTGGCCTTAATCTCTTGTTGCCGGTTGTCGAAATGTTCTCCCGAAGCAGCTTCTTTCAGTGCGAAACCGGCGTCTTCCTCGGTCTTGTAGTTCACGCATGAGGTGTGTTCTTTAATGTAGTTCAGTTCCATTTTATGTACTCGATTTAAAGTTAATAATTTCGTTGTTTTATCACCATGTTTCATTTTTTGTTTCAGAAAAACGGATGTATCGAAGCAAAGGCTTGATTGTCATTTTGTCATTTATAACGGCATGTTGAGTTTCTTTTGTTGGTGTTTAAAGGGGGAAACTCTTCATTACTGCGTCTATTTTAAGGACAGAATGGCATCAGACCGAAGTCCCGATACATCCTCGTTTTTCTTTTTGTTTCAGGAAAATCGTTCATGCCGGATAGCATTGAAACGGATTTCTCTTTTTAATTGTCTGATTACTAATAAAATGCGCGTTAATAATCTGTTTTATGTAAACAGATGAAATTTCTAAAAACAGCAAAAGGAAAATTAACCTCTATAAACAGGTAAAAGATTACGAATAAAAACGAAAGAGAATGAGGGGAGTGGCAGGAGGAACGGTTACCGAAGCGGGTGTGAGTGGAAACATATACCCGTATGTACGTTATAATGATACGGAAGCCATTGTGCTGGACGCGAAGAATGTTAGTACGGATAGATATTTTCGCTGTATCCGCGACCTTGATTGAAACTGTAGGTTTTGTTTTGTTGTCCGTGGCGGTTGGAAAAAGTAAAAGTATTCGGCTGGTATTGATAATAAGGCTTTTGCCTGGACTTTAGAATTGGAATTAGAATGATAACGAAATTAATAGAACCCGAAAACAGTCCCTATGTTATGAATAAAAAAGGTTTGTCCCGACTTTGTTCGTGTTTTTGTTTGTTTGCACACAGAGGGATATGCTACGGAATCGCTTGCGGAGGCGTCTTGTTTTTAGCGATTTTCGTAGCCGTTTTCGGTTTTCCTGTATGGGTGTCGGAGCTCTTCGAGAAGCGGATGGAGGCACGTAGGAAAAAGAGTAGTGACAGAAGTATTGATAATCTTGACAATTGGTAGTTTTAATAATTGATAACCCGTAATGAAGAATCCTAAAAAAGAACCCCGTGATGTCATAGCCAAGCACGTCCGTTGGACCGAAGCATTGCGCGTAGTGCGCGCTTACCACCCCGAAGTAACCATTATCCTGCCCCAGGAGAAAACTCAGATTTATCCCGGCGACGATGTGCGGGGAATGATTGCCCCTGCCGTCGGCGTCATTCGCCATGCACTCGATGCAGGAGTGTGGCAGTGGCACGGATACACTGCCGAGTCGCGTGTGAAGCAGGTACGCACCCTGCTCAGCCATTACTTCCATTATCACGAGGATAGCATCCATCCGGCAGAACTCGACCTGATGATTGAAGATTTGCTGTTTGTGCATAAAGTCTGAGGAGAATTTCCTGAATAAGATTTGCTTCAATATTATTTTAAAGTAAAATTCGACTTATGCGTACTTGACACCTATACATCCACCATTAGCATACAAAAACAAAATAGAATGTCTGAAACAGGCTGGTCATTCTGAAAAAGAAGCGCGACAGTTAGCTTTAGAACCTATAGAGTTAGAATTATATTGTGAAACTGGCATGGCTTATTTGCCGTTCCCAGACAAAGGACAATAAGCAAAGACACCTCCTCCTTAATACCTCACAAGTACCATTACACTTGGTTAAAGATATAGGATTTATCGAGGCAGCAGTTATGCCTCGGTATATCCTATTCAAAACACCGTAGATTGCTCATCCAAGTCAGATGCTACCGGTCAAAAAATCAAACAGTAAAAACGGCAAAGAGATTATAAGTATAAAACCGCACAGCACCGATACGAGCGTACACGAAAAAATACCTTTAAAAAACATCAAACAGAATTGCTTCAACCGTCTCATTTCCAGTTATCCAATTTTAAACGTTAATATTATTTTTGTCACTTCATTGCAAGATAACCGATAATCCGTTCTAAAGGTGCATCCTTCAACAAAACCCTCTTCTCACCGTCCAATAAATAAAGCGTAGGTATCGCACGGATATCATAAAGTCCACGGCTAATATCACCACTCCTGTTCCACCCGACTATCCAACCGGAAGGCATGGAAGAAGCGTGCAACAACCACTCGGACTCATCATCCTCCGAGTAAATGGCAAGTACGCGAAGACTTCCCTTCTCTTGCAGTTCAACAATGGAAGGAACACCCGACAGCGTCAGCTCATAAGCATGGCAACTCGAACAACCCGGATTGTAGAAAAAAAGAAGCGTATAATCGGCACTGATACGGCTGAGACTGCCCGTCGTACAGGAAGCAGTGACATAAGAGAAGTCCGCAGCCTTCATCCCGGGACGATTCTTAAGACATTGTTCGAGGTGGTATCCGGCACGAAGCTTATAAGTCTCGCCCGGAAGCGGGGAGGCAAGCATATGCTCCAGCACCGGGATGTAATATTCATCATTCCTCAAAGGAGAATCGGGATTGTAGAGATACTTCTCACCCAGCGTACAGAAGCGGGCGTAAGCGACGCTGTCAGTTTCCATAAGAGACATCATGGCAAGTATCGCAGAACGAGACTCTGACACGTCAACATATTGCAGCGCGTCGACAAAGTTAGCATATAGCTGCTCGCTCTCACTGCCACGGATAAAAGACGTATCCGACAAGGAGTAACCATCCCAATAATGATTCACATAATAAGAAGCCCGCTGAACCGGGTCAAGCATCATGTCGGGGATAACCGGGGAGACATAATGCTCTACAACCGCCGAGTCCCGATCCGCAGACTGACGATCCACGGCGCCTTCGTTGGGATACACCTGCTTGCAGGCAAGGAATAGTAACAGAAAAAGCATGCCTATAAACGTGACCGTCAAGAAACTGGAAGCAACAACAGTGGTTAAATAAGGGTCATGCTTATGCACCCAGCACTCCAAACGCATACAAAGGATATCCAATAGCCGGTCCTTCAATTTAATTATCTTCATTACGATATAATATATAAAATCAATTCATACGGGCATAAGGATAAGCATCGACAACCAACGATACGGGAAACACATACAGAGAATCATCGCCATCCGGTTCAGGAATTATCACAGCCGGAAAATACTCACCCGCATCCAGGGCGGGAACGGAGATGATGATACGGGTATCCGAATACGTGTAAACAGGGTTCAGTTCTATGACACGGACATACTCCAGCGCAGAAACGAGGCAAAAACGGGCATTATCAAGCATAGGCATACAAAGATGATGACCGGAAATGACGACAGGAGCCTGCGGAGTCACGTGTCCGTCGCAACGCCGGCTCAAGGGATCGTATATCCCCGTTATCTCAGGAATGACAAGACAGTTCACATGCAGTAATTCGTTATTTATTATCTTCATAAGATTATTCGCATTAGTGTTAAAAGCGAATGCCCGAGTGTTTCGCAACACCACACGGCATTCATAAATTGAGATGTAAAATAAAAGGTCTAATGACCTTATGACGGGATTATTACTAAATTATCAGTACCTCTGTCAGTACCTTTACCATTGCCTATTTATTATAACCCATTCATCATGAAATGGTACCCGTTAGTACTCGCTTGCACTAACGAGTGCCAGCAAACAAACAAAAATAAAAGCTATCTTCACAGACAACCAGAGTTTTTCTACGGAAATCTGCCAGCGGGAGCAAAAAGCAACCGGGTATCATACAGAACAAGTCCTATCTGCTCATTGATATATAATGCCATACCAGCCAGTTTCCGAGTAATAAGCATTCAGTTCGGGAGAAGCGGCTCGAGGTATATAAACCGAAAGACCGCTATGGACTTTCAGTTCGCTGCCCAGCATCTGCGGGGTAGCGGCACGGTACACAACGGTACGTTCCATGGCCCGCTGGGCAACGGCATACTGTTCCGCATCCTCCGACTTCAGCCGGAGATAATCCCCCAAGTCCGAGTAGAGGTAAGTAGCCCCGCTGCTGCGGTCGTAGCGTTCAGTCTGGTAAGGCGACACCTCCTTTCTGTTAAGGAGGATAGGCCGCAATGCCTCGGCAAGCACGCCCATCTCAGAGGTACGTATCACGCTGATGGTAGCAGACCGGTCAAGACCCGTCAAGCCGTTGTAATGATTATAATACAGGCGGGCGAAGCCCGGAAGGTCGGGTTGCGGGAGAAAAAGGCAATCCCGCAGTTCACCGTAGATATCCGTAAAGCCGGGCGATAGTATCTCAGCTGCAGAGGCCACCACATAATCAGTCTTCTCGCGCAGTTCCCAGGCAACTTCAACGCCGGCCATAAAGCACGCCTCGAAAACGATAAAGTCAAAGTGGCAGTCGCCCAAGGCGGCAGCAAAGTCGCTTATCTCCATCTCATTGTTCCCGTCTGCGACAATGCTGCGGGAGTGGGGATACATGCCTTGGGGAAGCCACCCGGTACCATGGCTGAAAACAACCAGGCCGTAGCTCTTTGCAGGATAACGGGAAAGCATGTCAACAATCGTACGCCGAAGAGTAGAACCGGATGCTGAATTCTCGTCGGGATAGGTTTTTACCCTCTCAATCCCCTCCCGAGTTACCTCATACAAACAGGGAGCTCCCCCTTTGTCCTGATAAATAATAAGACGGCAGTCGGAACGGTCCCAACCCGAAGCAAGAGCATGTATCTTCGCGTCCGTCTCGGAAGACAAGTTGTTATCACCGCCCATATAAACCAGCACGGTACGGTGATAAAAGGCAGGAGCCTCAGAAGGAGCTTCCTCCATGCAGGCGCCAAGCAGAAACAGGCCTAAGGGAATTATTCTTTTCATTTTCATTCTTTTACGCAACGGGCTTGGGAAAGAGCGGTTTTAGATGTCGGGTTGTTAGCCCAACCATCCACTCAAGGAGCAACACGTTCCGGATTATTTTTAGTACGTTCCGTACAAGTTCATATACCTAATTATTGAAAATAGCCTCTTTGGGAGCAACGTCATAAATCTGGCGGGACTCCAGTGCTCCACCCTCGTCAAAAACCATGTAGTGGATAGCCTTAATTTCATTTTCCGGCATACCGGAGGTGTAACCGTCGGCTATATTGTCCTCGCAACTGGTGCAGGACAATATAACCGCTACGGCAAACAACTTGCAAAATTGAATAAAACTAATTTTCACAATATTCTCTTACCTACTAAAGCCGTAATATCCCATCAAGAATAGTTTTTTCACCGTAGCAGGAGCTAAAACCTTATCCCAGGCAAAAAACTCCATAAGCTGCCCTTCGAATCCGGGAAAACTACTGCCGTTGTTACCCAAAATAAGGTTGGATAAAGAAGCAGGCGCATCGCTGAAAGTAGCATTCTGCACCTCTTCGCCATTCATATAGACTATGCATTTACTACCGTCATAAGTCACGACATAGTGTATCCAGTCGTGTAGCGAACGGACCTGGTCGGCATTCAGCAACAATCCGGGCACAGCCTTCAGTTTCTTATTCTGGTAAGAAGGCTCAGTTACAAATTCAGTGATACCCGCGCAATGCTGCACATCAGCATAATACTTGAAACCCACGAAAGGCGTGGAAGCCAGGCCACTATTACCAAGAACCGTTTGTATATTCTCATCCATACCTCCCGTACGTTTCAGCATGAAAGAGAAAGACCATTTGTTGCCGGAAGCAGAATTTCGGAGGCTTATATGGCTGTCTCTTCCAAACTGGGCTGCCTGGCGCGACATCTCCTTGCCGTTAATGTCAGTTAGCCCCGAAACACTAACCATCGAGATACCACTGGATGATACAACCCGAGCCCTACCGGATTCTGGTGTCGTCGAAGTAGTGAAAGGAAAATACGTTATCAAAGAGCTTTTAATATCCTCGTCATCGAGTGTCCCACCATATTTATTCGCATCTGCCGGTGTCATTGCGGGTAAAAAACGTTTTCCCGTGGCATAAGAGCCATTGGGCAACGCCCCGTTCTCCTCCATACACTCTGCCACGGCAGGTGCGATGATTTTACGGAAAGTATTTTGGCCGAAATGCGCATCGCCTCCTCCTAAAGCCGTGGGATTGACTGGCACACCGTAAGGAACATGTACAAAACCGTCCGGATTCCATTGTTTATAGCTGCTGAACACAACGGAAGCATCTTTCCCACCATACCAGTCCATAAAACCACGTGTCGAAGAGTATGTGTACCACAAGCGCTTGTCAAATGTACCATAATTGGTGCGTGCACCGTATCCCCCGCTATTCATCTCCGTAAAGATGTGGTCTGTCATTTTTATAAACTCCGTGTAATGGTGGTCGGCGTTGAATCGGTCATGCTCTCCTTGGCACCATACGAATCCCAGGAATTTATTGGCAGTATTCAGGTCCAGTGCATACTTCAGCCTATCCAGCAAAGTCTTACAATAGGAACTCTCCACTCCCCAGCGGTATAGCACTTTTGCGGTGATTACAGGCTTCATCTCCTTATGGTCATAAGTACCGTACGGACGGCCTGCCTTAAACCCGGTGGCTGAGCAGGATACGGGGACAACCAGAATTTTCGTACCGGAAGGCAGGCGTTTGAGGAGTTCTTTCGCCAATGGCAAATGAATGCCCTTATAGTTACGTCCGTAACCGTTGGTTGCGTCATCTATGTCCTCAGCGTCAAAGGTCAGCGGAATAATGCTCATATTAGGGATATTTCCCCTGCCATAAGACAACTGGAAAATATCGGGATGCACCACATCCTCTGGGCCGGCCACCGAAACGTCATAGCCGGAAGCGTTGGACTGACCGGCAACCACTAATACCATATAACGGTTTTCTTGCGACGACGCCTCCTTTTGTGTCAGCGTGAAAGTCCTTGCTGACCCGCTGATCCGGTTAAAAATCAAGATTTCACCCGTGCGGGCACTCGCTTCCATATTCACCTTAGCTTCCACTGTAAAAGATCCGTCAATAGAAGAAGCTCTTGTCTCTGCTACCTTTTCCAGCCACCCACCTGTAAGGATGATATCACATTCGGCATTACTTTTCACATCGAAGCGGATAAGTCCTCCCGTCTCCTCGATAACAAAGGTAGAATCAGCTTCCGTATAAATACCTGTAGACGGGCTGATGTCCACACTTACAATGGGGCGGTCGCCCGAAACGGTAGCATTGATGTCGTCACCCACCAGCCATGGACGTACATCCATGGTAGTCACCAACGTATTGGCTTTCACCTCGTTCACAAGAATAGAATACCGATAGTTGCGCTGCAAAGGTATCAGCTTCTTTTCCTGTGCCAAAAACACGGTATAAGTCAGCGGAATTCCGTTCACATCGCCGGTAATTTCTACTGCGGTAGCCTTCAGCGAATCCGTAGACGCATTTTCATAGGTGTACAACCGTATGGTTCCATCCTTTGCCTCAATAGATTCAAAATCTTTGCTGCCACTCTCGACAAACGGTCCACCGGAAAAAATAACCGACGAGCTCATCGCACGGATAAGCTTGGCTGACAAGGGTACGAACTTCTCCGATTTATTCTGAATGTCGATACGGGCTACCGCACGATAGAGCGGGCACAATACAGAAGTTTGCATAGTCCCGAACACGATGTCGTCGCTAATGCCGTACATCACAAAAGGAGAGGCAGGCATCTCCTCAAGAACAGACGTACGGAACGCAAGCATATCCTCAGTAGTGGTACGGTCTATTTCAAGGGCCTCCAACCAGGAAGTATTATCCCCGTTTGCCACCACATACACCTTACGGGGCCCCTCGGTATCCATACTGATATCCACAGATGCGTAACCCTCAGGCGAGGTGTCGAAAGAAGTAATGTTCAATAGTTTCTTTTCAAGTTTGCCGGCCTTGAAAATCAGAAGGTCGACACGCCTTACGTCGTCTTCCCCGCTATCGGCTCTCGTCACCGCTTGTGTGACATTAAACAAGAGCTGGCTATGGTACTTTCCATCCGAAACAGAAACACCGGAAGTATATTCGTCGCTGCAACCGGACAGTAACAATATCACAAAAGTTGCTACCCACAAAGAGATATGATAGTTTGGTCTCATCTTTAATTATGCTTCTAATTGGTTATTATTTCCAGTCCGGAGTAGATTCTACAATTTCTTCGGTCCAAGGTACCACTTCCCAGTAAAAGTTGCCCGTGAAATTTTGTTCCTGGTCGTTAAGACTGTTGATAACCACATTATAACGGGTAGCCTTCTTTATTTCTTTCAAGTCGATATCAAAAACGGCACGAATGCCATTGTACTTGCCATATACGGATAGAACCAGACTGGAGCTATGATAAAGATAGATAGGATTGGAGGTATATTTCTGGTCGATATGGGGAAGTTCATCCGCTGCAAGTGATTCATTAAAAGCGTATGTGCCTAATGTAGCATTACGCACAATCATCGAGTCGATTTCAAATCCCTTATAGTTATTGACTATGTCAAGGCGTGAAACCGTATGCGTAAACTCTACCGGCAAATTGGTTGTCAAATACGGAGTATCCAATTGGACTTTGGACACCAAAGTAAATGGAGCCTGCGGAATATCAGAATCCATAAGGAGGGCTTCCTCATCAACGGATGTAGCAGGAGTACCGGGGCGCATATCAGTAAGAAAAGGAATGTTGGACACATTGTTGGCTACGAAATAGAGGATACGCGGCAAAGTGCCGTCCAACGTTAGGCTCAATTCTGCTTTTGCATTCCCGCCGGAAGTAACCGTTTCAGTAAACCTTTTCTCATAAGTATAAGCAGTTTCACCCGGCTTTTGAACAAAACTGAATATATTTACTGTGTTTATTCTGTTTTCGTCCGTTTCAGAAGCATTACTCGTAATACCTCGCACACTAAGGGGCAACACAATCTCTGAAGATAATATGTCATTGGTATCATCCACTATCGAGCTATCACTGCCACAAGCCTGAAGTAGCGAACCGACAAATAGCAGAAACAGTAAATATTTTGTAAACATAATATAATATTTTTAATTTATTAGCTAAAAGCAATTTGTGTAGCAACAGCAATCTCCTGCTGCTACACAAATTATTTAATTACAATATTATTCTTACTTTTTCACACAACGTACATATGATGTAGTATTTACCCCGTGTGTAACAGTATTCTTTGCCCAGCCATCATGCCAAGGTGCAACACGGTAATAGTCTGCTGTGGTACTCGCTACTAACTCTCCAGTCCATAGTGCAAATCCTTTTTGAGTACTAGTTGCTGGCACAGTATGAGTATTACTAGATACGTTAAAATGAGCTCCTATAAATGGCAATTCTATTTCGTTGTTGGCGCCTTGTATAAAGTTCCAATACCAGTCCCTAAGTTCCGCAGGAACAGTAATAGGATAACTAAAACTTGACTGCACCAAGGTTACCCCATTCGAAAAAGTAGTATTCTTAACCCATTTTGAATCATCATTAGGAACTACAGTAAGACCTGCCAATGCAGCGTAATCAGCCAAATTAGCAATACGATAACCAGCAGGGCATGCGTTTATTGCACCTAGCGCAGTAAAGAATTTACCAGCAATTTTTTCATAATTTGCCTTACTTTTTTGTACATACAGGTGTAATTTGTCAATACCATTTGTTCCTTCTGCTGCGTCCGCCTGTGTTAAGATAGCTGTTGCAGTTTCTTCATCTGTTGCAAGAGATCCGGATGTATTGAATGGCATCCATCTATTGCCACCTATCTCAACCAATAGTTTTTCAAGATTTGACTCCATCGGGGTAAAATCCACTTCCATTCCATTGTTATTCTGAGCCCATTCATCAATAGTTACATTCCAACCGAGCGAAGCCTCTCCTCCGTCTTCTCCGGATCCCACCGTCGGAGTAATTGTCAAAATATAGTTTTTACCTGCTTCTGGAGAAAATGTAGCCTCTCTTTCGCTACCATCAGGAGCGGTAATTCTCACTGCTACATTTGTTGACGGATAGAGATAGTGTGTAGTCTCAGTACCATTATACATATTCGAAGCATTACCAGTCAAAGTCCTTTCAGAAGGTTCAGTGACTGTAGCAAAATCAGTACCTGTCCCTCCATTGAAAAGATAACCATTTCTACGATAGTTAGCAACACTAACTTTATAATCTTTAAGATCACTTAGGTTATAACCGGCAGCAACAGTCGCTCCCAAACGTGAAGCGCGACGCGTCAGATTTAATGTTTGCGGTTGTATAGCACCTGCCTGTAGGGTAAGTACCTTGATACCAGAAACAGGAAGCCCATCAGACAAGTCGTAATCCAAGGTCGTATTTGCCAATATATTCCTGAAACTACTTTGCGTTGTCCTGCCTGCTCTTATAGGAGAGTTTGCATAAAGATATAGCCTGGCTTCTTCTCCGGCCGTAAACTTGTCTGCCGAAATTTTTGCAGTAAACCTAGTACCTTCAAATTTCGGGTCTGTCAGCTCAATTTCAGCACCTCCTGCCTTAAACAACTTAGCAGAACCTTGCACGATTGCCCCTTCTTTATCTATTGTAGAATAAGTAGTCTTTCCACCACTAAGGTCAATACTGATCAATGCGTCACCGGGAGCAAGGCTCGTACCGGAATTAAGTTCGTCTACCTCATTTGAGCAAGAGAAAAAGGACATGGCAGCCAACGAAGCTGCAAATAAATTTCTTACTTTCATTTTACTTTTTACTTTTTAAAATTTTAATACTTTACTTTTTTTCACTGAGAGGCCGGACAATCTATTAAACGGCCCCTCTACTTAGATTTAAACATTTCTATACCATAATCAAAATAATTTTAATTAGTTAATACTAAAATTACAACTACAACTCTGTTCTTCTTTCTTAAAAACCTGAAAACAATCATCCTACCAAATGGAACCGCCATCCTCCCAATCAGATATCGAAATATTAGAGATTACCACCGTGTTACCGTCAACCTCGATAAGAAGCTGGTAAAACTGCACACGCGTATGGGTCAGGTCTATATGCTGTTCCTCAAAATACTTGTTCAAAGGCAGGTCCTTGCCGACAAGAAGCGTTTCACCGTCGTAAAGACGGAGCACAGGAGCGCGACCGCTCTCCCAACGCAGGCCGTACATCTCGAAGCTGTACTCGTTCGAAACGGCAGTAGGCTGCAGTTTCGTCGAGTAAGTAGCCAGCTCCTCGGTAATACGCGGCGTATTGTAAGGGATACCATACAGGTTATCCACCTTCTCATCATTCAGGAAACCGAATTCAACCGGTACATATTCAAGGCGTACGTGCAGATTCTCACCGGATTTAGCAAAGAAATCCATCGTTTTTTTCCATCGGACAGTGGCGCTCAGCCATATATGCACATTCGACATGTCTACTGCCTGTGCATGTTCGGTATACCCGCCCTTTACCGTCAGGGACACCTTGCCGAAATAAAGGCGGTCGGAATTGCCGACCCGCTGGCTATCGTCAGAGCTTGAGGCGTACGTCCCCGTATAAGTGGGAGGGTTGACAACACGAACCGACAGTTCCCGCAGGCTCGTCTTACCCACCACATAGTCGCTTACCTTGCTACCTCCGTTCAGGTTGGCATAGCTATACACAATCCAATCACCGTCAGGAAGATTGATAGGACGTTTAGTGATACGTCCACCGGTTATCTGTTCGTCCACCCGGTAAAGAACCGAGTCTTTCGTAAAGATGAAGTCGGTAACCTCATTCAGATAAAGAGAACTCGCATCCTCACCCACATTGTTCAGATAACGGTATTCTATATAATTAAGCACACATTTGTCCTCATCAATGATAGAGCAGCCGGACAAAAGACAAATTGCGGAAAGCAGATAGCCGGAAAGCTTGAATAAACCACCCTGTTTCATTGTTTCGTATATTTATCAAAGAGGGCGTTGTCACGCTCTTTGCGAGTTAATTCTGAGTTATTATGTTCCACTTCCTCGGGCGACAAACCGGAGGATGACGCTTCTTTCAGATGGCGGGAAGCCTGTTCAAGGTCGCCTTCCAGCAGGTACAGCACACCCAAGTTGTTCTGTGCGCGAGGGTCTTCTTTGACACGCGAAAGGTACTTCGATGCGGAAAGCGTGTCACCGCGCAGCAAGGCAACCGCACCCGCGTTGATATTCGCAACGGGATCTTCCGGAAAAACACGGACAGCGACATCAAAAACATCCTTGAACTCCTCACTGCCAATCTCATAGCTGTTGGCAACATGGTACATCTCGTTAAGGCTCAACTGACCCGGACGGGTTTTTATAACCTCGCGGCCCTGTTCCACCGTAAAGTCCTTTACCGAATAACTCAGCTGGTAATCCGTGCGACGAAGCAGCGGAAACAGCTCGGCCAGCATACGGCGGTAAGGGACACCCTTGCCAACAGATTTAAAAAGCTGTTCCCGGCGGTCAGGATTGCTATTCTCCGCAATAATATCCAAAAACTGCTGTTTCTGCGCAAGGTCCGAATCACGGATAAGCGCCTCAAGCGTATCCCAGTCCTCAGGAATGGAAGAAGTCTCAACACGGACGCCCTTAAGGCCGTAGCTGGCTTCCAGATAGTTCTTCAGGGCAACAGAGCGAGCGGCAGCCAACCGAGCGTTCGAAGCGTACGACCCCTCCGGTGAGGAATAAGCCTTAAGTACGATAAGGTCAACCGTCGACATCGAGTCGGCAAGGACACTGGTAATCATGGAGCCGATCTTGTCCAATTCTATCTGGTTATTCTTATATGCAGGAAGTATAGTCGACTTGCCGCTTAAAAACTCAAGGCGGGCATTCCCACTTTCCACACGACGTTTAATGGGTTCAGCTTCAGGAACGACAAAATTCGAGCGCGGACGGACCACGTAACGGTGTGCAGGCAGGTCAAACTCCAGAGAATCCGCAATGGTACTAATTGTACCGGGAGCGTTCTTACCGCAGCAGTCGCAAACGCTCTTCAAGACAAGACGGGAGTTTTTCATCCACGAGGCCAGCGGAAGCCGCTCGTTGTACAAATACCCGCCGGAAGACACCGGATTGACGGAAACCGCAGAATTGCGGGACATCGCTTTGCCCCCAAGCAGCGCCTCGCGGTAAGCAACCCTGGAACGCCTCTTACCATCCACAACCAATGGATTGAATTCATAAGCATTACCAAAATCATCCGTCAACATCGGAATTATAGTCACACGGTCCATACCGCCGATATCCATGCCGGAGGTCGAGAGTCTCATATTCATCAGAAGGCTGTCCTCCACAGTGCCTTTAAAGGTCACGTCAGTCACACGCAAACCGTTCAGCGAGAGCGTGTCGGGCACCGACTGGCACAGGGCCAGTGCGGGCGAGACAAGGGAACACACACACAATGATACTATAGAACATACTTTTTTCATAAGCAATAACATTTACTTTTTATTCGATTATATAGATCAGCGACACGGCGAGCTTGGTAGGACCCAAATAGTTGGACTTATTGTTACCCGTGAATTTACCGCAGCTACGGCACTCGTAACGGTCGTATTTAAAGTAGGTATAACCCACTCCCAGCTCCGCTTCCACCGCCCATCGGCTTCTGAAGACCCATTGATAACCATACCCCACTCCAAAACCATAAAGGTTGCCACGATAACGATATTTAGCCAGGGTGTTTTCCGTCAAACCGAATGGAAGGTCGATAGCACCGGCATTATAATTGCCCCAATGCGCATGGGCGCCAAAGAAATGACCGTTAAAACGCTCACAAAGCCAATATCGGATTTCGGGCTGGATCAGAATATGCTGGATTTTACTGTTTGTATTCTTATTAAAAACCCACGGGTTCAAGTTACCCGAAATATCCAAGGTCAGCTTACGCGACAAACCTATCTCAGCTCCTATATTCATCGTACTTGTGGCATCATAAAGCAAATTCGTTTTCAATGCGACATCCTGAGCCCGGGCTGATACAGCAACTATGCTTAACAAAAAAAGAAATGATACCAGTTGTTTTCTCATACTAAAAACTATTATTTTATTAATATAGATTATCAATCACAGCAACAGTTCAGACACAGGCGGTGTCGGACAATGACGGGACTACATCCGAAGGCAGCGTAAGTTTGACATAGTCATCACCAAGGAGCGTGCAGTACAACAGAAGCGAGCATTTAGCTACAAGCGCCTCGGTGAGACGAACACGACGGAGCCACAAACCGGACTCCCCGAAAACCGCCTTCACCACCGAGCCACGGACCTCAGGAACGAGATGCTGGAGATTCACTGCCGACTGCTCGTACACATCCCAGAACCCGTTGCCGGAAGAAGGGAGCAGATAAACATGGTAAATATTTTCCGATTCCAGACATAATATTTGTTCAAGATATTTTTCCATATAAAAAACTGTTTTTAATGTTACACTTTTTCCCTCGCACACACGCCACAAAGCCCATAAGCCGTTTTCAGTTGTTACTCTCTGTTTTGGAGAGTAACAACTATTCTTATTAGTTGATTTACAATATATTGCAAGAATAACACGTTTCCATGTGAAAAATAACACTGTATATAAAGAGGTGATATTCACCAAACGGTTGTATTATACATATTTAATATATAAGATGCAGAAACAAATGCAGAAACATTCTAAAAAACATATGACTATGAAACTACTCCATGTTGAAGAACACATTTCATGCAGCCACTACATGCCGAGTGGAGAAGCGGGGTTCAGGTATATTGAAATGTCGCAGGGGACTTTTCTGGACCATGAGATCGCAAGCTACAACTATCTGATTTTCGTGATGGCGGGAAGCCTGGAAATTTCAGGAGAGACATTTACAAGAGAAAAGGTACGCGGGGGAGAGTTTTTCTTCGTTGTGAAAAACTGTTGCTGCAGCGGGAGGATACTGGAAGACGCGAATGTGATGGTATGCAAGTACGACCACTTGAAAAACCTGTGCGACAAGTTCACCTTCATGAAGCTGGCAAGCTTCAAGAAGGAGAGATTCGAGTTCGCGCCGCTGCCTGTCAAAGAGGTGCTGGCAAAATTTCTGGAACTGATGACCATATACCTGCAGGCGGGAGGGAACTGTGTGCACCTGCATGCAATCAAGCAGGAGGAGTTGCTATGGGTATTGAGGGCGACCTACGAGAAAGAGGAGCTTGCCGCCCTGTTCTACCCCGTCATCGGGAGGTCGCTGAACTTCCGCGACAAGGTGATGTCGAACTATAAGAGCGCCGGGACCGCGCAGCAGCTGGCAAGGTTGTGCGGATACTCAAGGCAGCAGTTCAACAAGCTGTTCATGGTAGAATTCGGGGAGTCGCCTTTCCTCTGGATGCAGAAACGCCTTATGCTGCACATCAAAACCAGGCTGGCTGACGAGGACATCCCGCTCGGAGACATCGTCGAGGAGTTCGGGCTGTCGTCATTGTCCCATTTTATAAGGCTGTGCAAAAAACACTTCGGAAAGACTCCTGCAGAACTGAGGGTGGAACTGATTGAAGAACAGTTAAATCCATATAAATTTAAGGTTTTATAGCGCAAAAGCCACATTGGTAACTATAACAGTCACATTGGTGTCAGCAATATGGGGATTATTCCGTAGTTTTGCAACGTCATTCAGAAGAGAGGAAAAAGTGACTGTCTAAAGCACAAGATTTTTCCCTTATTATCCTACGACACTCTCCAAAACAGAGATGAACATACAGACATGCAACAAATGTAGCAAAAAAAACACTAAAAATCATAGAAGTAAGTCAGAATATTTATAGGCAACTCACCAATTTATTGGCATCATCAATGACGGAACTGTCAAAATCCTTAAGATAGATACGCGTCAGACGCTCGGAACTATGCCCCATACCTTCACTGATAATAGCTATGGGGATTCCTTTTTGTTTGGCAATATTGGCCCATGAATGCCTTGCTACATAACTGGTCAGATTGACGCCTAACGACAACTGCTGAGCTATCTGTTTCAAGTTACGATTCAATCGCACATACGCGTTCTTATAAGATTTATATAGATTATAAGGAGTGTCGCCTTCTATCATACCAAACACATAAATACTATCAGAGCTATATCTATCCATAATTTTCTGTATTTGCTCAGTTACCTCAACCTGCAAAGGCCTTCCGGTTTTACTACGTTTATATGAAATAATCCCCTCTTTTATATCCTCATGCTTCAGCTTTACAATATCCACAAATGACATTCCACGCGTATAAAAGCTAAACATGAAAACATCTCTCGCTAGGGCAAAGTGCGGCTTATCCGTCAAATCCGTTTTAACTATCTGTCTCATCTCATCACAATTCAGAGCTCTTTTGGCAGTTTTTACCTGCTTCAGATGTAAAGAGTAAAACGGACTATTCGAGGCGCATTTCACACCCTTATTCAGCGCTTTATTATAAATCGCATGTAAATTATGTATATAATAGTTCACCGTATTATCACTGACGCCATTGGCCTTCAACTTATCACAGTACTCTACTATCATACCCTGCGTCATATTAGCAAACAAGATATCCCGTTCACTAAAATTCTTCCGTAGCGAATTTAATGTCCATTGATAAGAATTCGACGTACATATTTTCCCATTAGTATGCAACCTCGCTATTTCATACTCAAAGAACTTATAGAGATATTTCACTTGCTGCCCCTCATTATAATAGCTCAAAACATCTTTAACAGTATATTCCCGCTTTTCAGATTCAAGCAAGATTACTTTTTCTAATATTTCAGATTTAATATCCTTTGCTTTTGTATTTGCATCTTTTACCTGTCTGGTGGTTAGTGTTCCTGTAGGAGAATAGACAACCTTTTCCTGTTCAGAATTAAAACAGTCGCTTTTCACCCCGTACCCGACATAAATCGCGCGTTTTCGACGCTTATGAATAATTTGAACTACTAAAGGAAATCCTCCGGATTTATACTCCCTTCCTTTCTCCAGTATAATTTTTACTGATGCCATATCTTTACTTTTTTTAATGCAATAATTGAAGTCTATTACTCAATAGTTCAAAAGATTGCAAAATTATAAATTAGAAACGAATTATAAATTCAAAATCATAAAACCGGTCAATTAACGAGTTATATTATAAAAAAGATGAGTCTGTGATTATATTTTCAACAATTTTAAACTCCCACTTCCTATACCACACATCAGAACCAACATCTACCGAGAAAAGAAAGTCGTATTGATAACTTAAACAGCCAAATATGCAACTACAGAAAAACAAAACATACTACCTTTGCAGCGAAATCTCTTCTTAAGGGGTTATACAATTTTCATTCCTTAAAATAAAACGTAATTTAACCGAATTATTTATGCGTACCTCAAAAGTAATTTTTATTTATTGTTTTCTTCTACCGTTCTTGTGTTCTTGCACCCGGGACGAAATAGAAGACAATAGTTATCCGTTAGCCGAATATGACGGCACGGGTGTTTTGTTTCGTTTAAAGGCAGACTCTTTTGACGATACGGGTTCCGCTACCCGCACCCTGGATTTGACCGCATCTTTCGATACTCTTTGTGCCTATATTCTCAAAGAGGGCCAAATTGACATCGACCGTGAAGTTAAATTCCCCGATCCTGCAACAATTATGGTGGAAGGGCTCGAAACCGGCACCTATAACCTTCTTATATTAGCCATGAAAGGTAACTATAAAGAGGATGGAGCCCAAATACATAAAATAGAGAAGAGTTCCTCACCGTGGCTGTCTTTTCCTGAAAATACGCCGGCGAAGCCTCTGAAAGCCCAATATTATTATACGAATCACCAATTCTCGGTAATAGACGGAAAAACCAAGATAGAGGAAATACGCATTCCCCAGGCTGTAGGGCTGGTTTCTTTTGACGTACAATACAAAAGCGATTACGTGCGCAAATCGGTTCACGACTGTCAATTTATTCCCTCGGAAGACAGCAGGAGCTATTCTGCCCTGCATGCAGACGGCAGCCATTCGGGACAGCGAAGCATAGCATCCTTCTCTTTATCGGAACAAAAACAGTTCTTATTTTTCCCTACCGTAAAGGATGGTTTTTCCGGTCAAGTAGTAGTAAATACAATCAATCACCGAAAGGAAAGTTTTGACACGGAGTATGATACAAAGGCAACCTTAGATGCCGCCAAGCATTCTGCCATACATGTGCAGGCTGTACATCCGGACGACAATGTGGGTATTAACCTTGCCGATGAACTCACTCCTCTAAATTATTATACGATTCTAAGTGATGAAGAACCTGCTTCAGTCTATACCAATGCAAATCAGCGGTCATTTCGTATAACCCAACCTTTGCAGATAAATATGGAGAACGATAGTTTGCACATGAGATTTTACTCTCCCGTAGGCATAAAAGAGGTTACAGTCATGGCAAAAAGTCCGACTATGGATGAATATGTGGAGTTCGTTTACATTGACAACATTCCGGCATTTGCCGACATTAAGACATCGATAAAGGTATTGGAGAAAGGATTATACCGCACTGAATCAGGGAAAATTCAACAACTTTCAGCAGAAGAGGTGAATCCGGCTTCCTTGAGTTTTAAGATAGCTTGCAACGACCCGTATTGGACTAAGATTTCTCAGATAAAAGCGAAATGGTACATCAAATTCGTACTTAATGGAGGAAATCCCGTAACAGGTGTTCCCAACAATAACTGGTGGGGAATACGCCCTGTACATTGCAGGGAAGCTGTTGCACTCTATTTGAATATCGGATATATGTGTACGCTGGAAAAGTTCCAGCAGCGGGTTTCGACGTTCCAAGGAAAACTTCTTGACAATAACAGGTATCCAGTTGACACATCAACGCTTATATCCAGACTGGAAAACCTTTCCGGATTCGACATCGGACTTGTATATAGTGGCAATGGTGTATCAGGATTAGGTGGGGGCAGAACATGGGGAGTCTATCAGAAATCTTTCCTTTATCATTACGAAAACAGCGGCGGATGTTGTTCCACTATTTTTCACGAATTAGGTCATTGTTTAGGCTACAGCCATAATAGCACTATGACATACGGACAGTGGGCTTCGGGATGCGCTGATGTGTTCTACAAGAATAACATAAAAGATTTTCCTGTCAATTCCCACACAATATTAAAATCAAGAAGTAATCCCAATATCTACTAATAGTTATGAAACATTTGTCTGTTATTATATCTGTATTATTTTCAATACTTTGCATCGGATGCTCTAAGGAGGATTTTGATACTGGAAAAACAAATGATATTCAGAATGAGCATTCGCTCCGGCTTTTGGTCTATACACCGAATTCGGAAACAGTTCTTAATACGGACCTGTTAGGAAGCATAGAGGCTTATCTGTTCAAAGAGGGAGTTCTGTCCGACGTTTACAAAAATCTGACAGTGGATAAGAACGGATACACTACAATCAGCTCGTTAGCCGAAGAAGGGCAAATCTATTTCTTTGTAAACACCGGTAAGCTGCTGAATGGAATCACAGAGGAAATAGGCCGATTGAAAGAGACCGAACTGCTTGCCACTACAATATCCTCTTCCTCTCCTCAAGCAGATGGAGAGAAACCGGTGATGACTGGAAAGGCAGACTTAACCGGAAGCCAAGAAAGTTCCACCCAAGTATTGCTTACACGAGCCATTGCCAGAATAGACTTAAAAATAGCTGACGATGCCGACATACAAATCAATAGAATAAGTATGGATAACATACATTGTGAAGCATTCCTGTTTCCTCAAAACCCGGTCAGTTCGCCATCCGGTGCAGCATTGGCAAAAATAGATACAACATTCGATACACCACTGAGCCCGGGTGAACATACCGGATTAGTCTACCTGTATGAACAGGTGGGGGACGGTATTCCTGTAGAGCTGCATGGCACCCTTGAAGGAGATCCTGTCACACTTTCACTGGCACTGCCTGACACAATCCATAGAAACTGCATTTATAAAATAAAGTTATTTTGCGGAGACAATGCTAATTTGCAGGCAAGTATATCCGTGGAAAATGAAAGTTGGGAAACCGAAGAAACTATCACGGCAAAACCTTCTTCCAGTATTCTGGTTAATAGTGAACTTTCTACTTTGTCTGAAGGGGCATATTTAAGTGCAACAAAAGATACGGTTTACCTCCCGAGCAAGGAGTCAACGTCAATACTTGTACTGGATAAGGTGCCGGAAGATGCAGAATTCACAATTGATGGTACGACAGCCTCCATTACTCCGTATACGGAAACTCGTGCCGACCTTCAAGGGAAAAAGTTCTTGGTACGCACTTCTTGGAAAAAACCGGGTACTGAGACAGAATATGTGTACCTGAATATGCACAGCAAGAAGCAGCCGGAGCACTACAGTGGGCGGTTGGTAATTGTCCAGGCCACTACAACGACCTTCAAGGGAGAATTGTATAATCATCTTACAAACACCCCTCCCTATAACATTCATTTCAATAAATATATCGACAGTGTTTTAGGTCAGATGGAGGTGCCTAAGAACTGTGAGGTTATTGTCAGTGGTGGCAGTTGGCTAAGGGCGATACCCCAAGGAGAAGGAGTTTATGAGATTCAGGCAGGTTACAAGCCTAACGATCCGGAAGCCAATGGTAGCACTCAGGAGTGTGTGCTCACCGTGAACGGCCCGAATGGCATACATGAAACATACACCGTTACCCGGCTGAATCACGGCTTGCCTGTTGTCCTTATGGGTGACACTTACTGGTGTCGTTTCAACTTACAAGGAAACTCAAAGAGTTTCGACGACCAGATAACCGTCAGTGAATCTGAAACAATAGGTGATCTGTCTGCCTATTTTGCCTCTTGTTCTGACGAGGAATTTGTACGTTTAACCGGCAGTCAGTACAAAGGGCGTTATGCGCAGGGAATGAATTTAAAGTATGACGTATCCGTCTCGCGTTTCTATTTCGATTCGTATGGGGCGCTCCAGAATCCGGCAATCATAGGAAATGGACCGGTAAACAGTCATTGTCCGGACGGATACCAGCTTCCTGCTTCGAAAGATTTTGAGCATTTGTTAAAATCGGGGGCTGTTAACTACACGCTTAATGGCGCACCGGTAAATTACACTACGGGTAGTGGAAGACCTGCCGTTATTTCAGCCCATAGCCGAGGAGATGTAGCTTGGGAGGGAGGTCTCCTTGCAACAGCCAATTACATTCAAATCGCTTTTGACGAAAACAGTCTGGTTTTGGGAGGATTAGGCCATCAATTTGAATCTTCAAAACCAATTGCTTCAAAGGTATTGTGGGCAACCATAAGTGGAGGTAACAAAAGCTGGACTCATACAGGGACTACAGCCAAGGCGGAAGACCATAATGCAAACAAATCCCGTACGGTTCGCTGCATTAAGACGCCACCGGCTTTTATAATAGAAGAATAATTCGGTGTTGATTCTTGGTGGCTTTGCTTTAGTATGATTGGGGAATTTGAGCAGAGTGACGCTGTGCTGCCTGGCGGTAGCAGCAGGTTATGCCTAGGAAGTGGCGAGAACGGATACATTGCCGAGTCGCGTGTGAAGCAGGTATGTATCCTGCTCAGCCATTTTCCACTATCAAGAGGATAGCATCCATCCGGCAGAATTCGACCTGGTGGTTGAAGATTTGCTGTTTATGTCTACGGGTTAATGTAGAAGGCTATGATGAGAACAGAATTAACGATAATAGATTTAATTAATTGAAAACATACTTTTGTTGCGCTTGAAATACAAAACAAAATAAAGCCTGTCTCAGCTAAATCAGAATTTAGAGGCGATGGCAAAACAACTCTATGATTATTGGTTTGTGCAGTTTGATTTTCCCAACGAGGAGGGCAAGCCGTATAAATCAAGCGGGGGTGAAATGCTTTGGAATGAGAAGTTAAAACGTAAGATTCCTGTTGGCTGGCATTGTGGGAATCTCTTTGAAATTGCTGTTTTTACAAATGGTTTGGCTTGTCAGAAATTCAGACCAAAGGATAATGAAGTACCATTACCTGTCATCAAGATACGAGAAATGCACGATGGTATTTCTGTTGACACTGAAAAGGTAACGTCAAATATACCAGAATCAGTAAAGGTGTATAATGGTGATGTGCTATTTTCATGGTCGGCATCACTGGAAGTTATGCTCTGGGCTTATGGGCTTGGAGGACTTAATCAGCACATCTTTAAGGTTACATCTGCAAATGATTTCCCGAAGTCATTCTACTATTTTCAACTTTTGGATTATGTCGATGTATTCAAGAAAATGGCAGAAGCAAGGAAAACAACGATGGGACATATTACGCAAGACCATTTACAACAAAGCACAATCGCCATACCTGATAATAAAGATATTGCGGATAAATTCGAGGAATTAATATCACCTATTTTCAGGCAGATAATCAAGTTGCAAGAGGAAATCTCAAATCTGACTAAGCAGCGTGATGAACTTCTACCACTTCTGATGAATGGTCAGGTATCGGTAAATTCTGATTTAGCAGCCTCTTATATTATATATAAGAACAAAATTATCAGAATTATGAAAGAAAACATCATTCAGGCGATAGTTGCGGAAATGCAGCGTGACTTGGATTGCCGACAAATGGCACGGCTTAAAGCTGTGCTTACATCAGAACTGCATAATGTAGAAATCATTGAAAAGAGCGATTGTGCCACACAGCAAACGCAGGAGAATGAACTTCTTCTTAACTCTTTTATATCAGCCAAAAAGATAGAGGGATGTTCAGATAAGACATTAACTTACTACCGTAATACCATTGAACGGTTGTTAGTCACGCTTTCATTGGCAATTTGTCACATTACGACAACAGATATTCGTACTTATCTATCCGATTATCAAGAAGAACACCAATCGAGCAAAGTGACCATTGACAATATGCGACGCATCTTTTCCAGCTTCTTTGCATGGTTGGAAGATGAAGATTATATCGCTAAAAGCCCGGTAAGACGCATTCACAAAGTTAAGACAGATTCACTTGTAAAAGAGGTGCTTTCTGACGAACAGTTGGAGCAACTTCGAGATAGTTGCACGACCAAACGAGACCTTGCTATTATAGACTTTCTTTCATCCACGGGCATCCGTGTGGGTGAGTTGGTCAAACTGAGCCGTGAAGATATAGATTTCCACGAACGGCAGTGCGTGGTGTTCGGAAAAGGTAACAAAGAACGTGTCGTTTACTTCAACGCCCGTACCAAACTACATTTGCAACAATATCTTAATGAGCGAACAGACAGCAATCCAGCCTTATTCGTTTCCCTCAATTCGCCACACTCACGACTGACTATCAGCGGTGTGGAAGTTAGAATCAGAAAAATGGGGCAAGCCCTTTCTATGCCAAAAGTTCATCCTCATAAGTTCCGTCGTACCCTTGCAACAATGGCTATCGACAAAGGTATGCCCATCGAACAGGTGCAGCGATTACTTGGTCATGTACGCATAGATACCACACTACATTATGCTATTGTGAATCAAAACAATGTAAAGTTAGCTCATAAGAAGTATTTGGGATAATAACCGTGCTGATTTCTGCTTTAAAATTTGTACTTTTGCAGTCTAATATGGAACGCTAATAAAAGCACTATGGACTTGCAGAGAATCAATAAACATAAGCAATCGTTTGATGACATTTGCCATTATATCGAAGACGATAATGGAGCGGATAAAATAGAAGTATGGTTTGCGAGAGAATTGCAGATTATATTGGGGTATGCAAGATGGGAGAATTTTCAAGTAGCATTGACTCGCGCTGTTGAATCATGTAAAACGCAGAATATCAACATAGACGACCATTTTCGTGAGGTCACGAAAATGGTTACTTTGGGTAGCGGGGCTAAGCGTGAAATACAAGATTTCATGCTGACTCGTTATGCGTGCTATCTTGTCGCACAGAATGGCGACCCTAAGAAAGAAGAAATAGCTTTTGCACAAGGTTATTTTGCCGTACAAACTCGACGCGCAGAACTTATTGCGGAGCATATAGAACAATTGTCGCGACTTGAAACAAGAGATCGTCTGCGTTCTTCCGAAAAACAATTATCACGTAATATTTATGAGCGCGGAGTGGATGATAAAGGTTTTGGACGCATTCGTTCTAAAGGTGATGGTGTGTTATTCGGTGGGCATACAACAGAAGATATGAAGAACCGGCTTGGCATTAAATCGACACGCCCATTAGCAGATTTTCTTCCAACTCTTACAATTGCAGCAAAAAACCTTGCCACAGAAATGACAAATTACAATGTCGAACAAAAAGACCTTTATGGTGAGCATAGTATAACTACCGAACATATGGATAACAACCGCAGCATCCGACAAATGCTCGGTCAGCGAGGCATACGCCCGGAAGAACTGCCAGCAGCTGAGGACATCAAGAAGGTAGAACGACGCGTTGCTTCCAATGAAAAGAAAATTGAGAAATCTTCTTCAAAACTCCCAAAACTTAAACCTGAAGACAACTAATGAATAAGTTATCATCAATCGCATATTATGTAACTGATAAAATAAGTAGTAATGATATTTCTTTATCCGAATACGTTACTACAGATTGTATTTTACAAAATAAAAAAGGACGAGAGGTTGCATCTAATCTTCCGCCACAGCCTTGTTGTCTCACTCGCTACCAACGTGGCGATATATTAATAGCAAATATCAGACCATATCTCAAAAAGGTTTGGTTTGCAGATATAGATGGTGGAGCCTCTTCTGACGTGTTGGTTTTTAGAGCTAAAGAGGGACATTCACCAAGTTTTCTTTATGCCGTACTACTTCAAGATTCTTTTTTTGACTATGTAATGCAAGGAGCCAAAGGAAGTAAAATGCCTCGTGGAGATAAAGAGCAAATTCTAAGATACGAAATGCCAATACTTTCTTGTTCGGAGGAAAGCATTGGCACATTTTTCTTGAATCTTGACCAAAAAATCAGACTCAATGAGCAGATAAATCAGAATTTAGAAGCGATGACAAAACAACTTTATGATTACTGGTTTGTACAATTTGACTTTCCCAATGAGGAAGGCAAACCATATAAGTCAAGTGGAGGGGCTATGGTTTGGAATGAAACTTTGAAGCGAGATATTCCAGAAGGTTGGAATGATTGCGTGTTGGGAGACTATATTGGTCGTATTACTAATGGCTTAAACCCAAGAAAGAACTTTGTATTAGGAAATGGAAACAACTATTATGTAACAATCCGAAGTTTAGCAGGTACAACTATAGATTGGAATAACTGTGATAGATGTGACGATGAAGCATTAGCTAAAATCAATTCACGTTCACAATTACAAATTGGTGATATTATTTTTAGTGCAATAGGGACAATAGGTCGTACATATTATATTCTTGAAGAACCAAGTAATTGGAATATTAGTGAAACTTCATTCACTCTTAGGGCTAAAAATAATGTACCTAATGATTTCTTTTATGGAATGTTACGTTCAAATGAAATACAGATAAAATCAGATAAAGCGGCTATGGGTAGCACCTTAAGATGCTTAGTAATGGATTCTCTGTGTTCATTGCTATATGTAAAGGTTCCAGAGAAGATAATGTGTACTTTCTCTGCAAAAGTATCCCCATTATACAGACAAATTCATCAAAACAATAAAGAAATTGCAGAATTAACTAAGCAGCGCAACGAACTTCTACCGCTCTTGATGAACGGTCAAGTATCGGTAAATTCTGATTTAGCTGACGATTAAGTTCTATTTTGAGGTCAATAGTGCGAAGTAACTTACCTATGCGTTTTTGTTCCTCCAATTCGGGAATCCATACAATGCAATCTTTGATTTTATCAGGTGATGTATGCCGGATTTTAGTTTGTTGAGCAGCAGCACTTAGCTGCTGTTTAACAAGATTTGAGGATATAAGATAAAAAGCGAAATCCTTGTCTAACAAATGTTCTTTGCAAACAATTTTTGCCACATCTTGGCTTTGAATATATTTACCGCTTTCGGGAATGATAGCGGTAGAGCCAAGCAACCCAATAGCCTGTTCTGTCAAAGGTGTTATAATGTCTCCCTCTTTCATTAAAAAATCCGGTTTGAAGTCGCCAATGTAATAAAGATTGTCTTTAGCCTTATTCTCTTTAAAGCAATTATTTTGGTAATCGAAATTCCCGCAAGTCAAGCGCACATATTCACCCTCAGCGGCATAGAACTCGCCACTGAGACTCGCACCTCTTGTTACATCAAGTATCTCTCCTAATTTGTATTTTTTCAATTCCATTTACCGTGTTGCTTTTTTAATATAATCTTGAATCAAAGATAGATTGACCTCTATCTCTTTGCGCTTAGCTAAAAGGTGGTTCAGATACTCTTCCGCTTCAAACATTTTTCGTGCTCATGTATTTGCTCTATTAACGGTCCGCCAATAAATGGGGATGAACAGTTTCTACGGCAAATTTTGCATCCTCTATTTGCCGCTATAAACATGTCAAGCAAATGTCGAATAGCTTTAATTTGTTCCTGTGCATCTTTCGACGAACTGCGGGCAACACGTAATGCAACGATTATAGCTATTACACTAATTATTGGGCTTAATAGAGTAGCCCATTGGGTCAAACTATCAAGCATGGTTTATTGATTGAATTTCAATGTCTTTAATTGAGCTATTATCTCATTTTCAAGCCGATGGCTTTCGGCAAACTGCTCGGTGAGTGTTTTTTCGTAGTCTGCCATACGCCTCTTGAACTCCTCTTCTGTAATATCAACATATTCAATCTTAATGTCGAAATACTGTCCGGCAGAAAAGCTATACCCTTTTTCTGCCACTTCTTCGTAGGATGGAGTAACAGAGAATTGCTCTACCACCTTCTCGTTTCGGAAAATATCTACAATCTGCGCTATCTCATCGGAACGGAGATTCGTCTTTTGGTTCTTCCCTATTTTGATAGTCTCACCAAGTTTGCTCGCATCAATAAATACAGGCTTTTCGGTCTTGTTCTTATCGATAAAAACCACACTGACATTCGTACCCGTGTTAGCGAAGACATTACTCGGCATACTTACCACACCTTTCAGAATCTTATTGTCCACAAGGTGTTTGCGAATTTTGAACGCAATGCCACTCTTGGCTGTAATGAATCCGGTAGGTACAACGATAGCTCCCTTACCCGTGTCTTTCAAGCTGTATAGCAAATGTTGAAAAAAGCAGAGGTATATTTCCATCCCCTTCTTGTCTTTGTTGGGTATATTGGGAATGCCTGCAAAGAAACGTCCGCGATAATGGTCGGCTTTGAGGTCGGAATGGTACTCGGAGAAATCGAGCTTGAAAGGCGGATTACTAACGATATAGTCAAATTTACGCAATTCGTGTCCTTCTTTATGATAAGGGTGTTTCAGCGTATTGCCTTGTATAACGTGCGTCAAAGAATGGCTCATACTGTTCAGTATAAGATTCAGCATCAACATAGTAGAGGATTTGTCGCTGATATCCTGCGTGAACACCGTGCAGTTCTGCTCTCCAATTTGGTGGGCAAGGGCAATGACAAGCGTGCCTGTCCCGGCTGACGGGTCATAGCAAGTTACACTTTTAACATCCTCGCTCTCATCGACGAGTAGTTGCGCCATAATGGATGCGATTGCATGGGGCGTATAGTATTCGGCATAGTTGCCGCCACCATTGGAATTGTAGTCCTTAATAAGGTATTCAAAGATGGTGGAGAAGAAATCATATCCGGCAGCAAAAGCCGCTTCAAAAGAAAAACTTGCCACATCTCCGATTAACGACTTGCAAAAGCCGTTTTTCTTGGCAGACCCTCCGGTTACTACCTCCGAGAGAGGTTTCATAATGGAAATACGGGTTTCATCCTCATTGAGAATATAGAAAATCTCCTCATTGGTATCGGCAATAGCCTCCAATGTCGCATCAAACAGAGTTGCAAAATTATCCTCATTCTGACGTTTGGCAAGATACGGTATCAGATGCTCTTTCTTCAATACAATAGTGTCGAGCATCATATCGCACATTTCCTCGTACTCCTCATCGGGCAATCGCTCCAATGCTTCGTAGACGTCCTCTGCATCGGCAAGTTCGGGCAGTGTCCGTTTTGCTTCATAGATAAACTTATCATTGAGAAACTTATATAGGAATGTTTCTACGATAACCGTATATTCATTTCCGCTGTTGCCAAGACCAATATTGTTTGTCGTACTTTTCAGACGGTCAATAAGGTCTTTTGTCTGTTGCTTTATGATGTCAATACTCATAATCAGTATATGGTTTGATATTCTTTGAAAATAACGTCACTGACATATTTACGAGCCGGGCGTTCCGTGGAAATCTGCGCATCCTTAAAACGGCGGGTGACGTAAGTTAATATATTTTTCGTGAAGTAAGCCGGAGTTTCAACAATCGCTTCGTTGTGGAAGAATGCATCGTCTACATCTTCTTTTATAAGAAGCAAGACAGCCGTTACCTGCTCTTTCTTTTTTGTCCAAGCATAGGTGCGAGGTTCGGTATGCTCCCGTTCCTCTCTGTCCGATTGCTCGGTCAAACGTTTTTCGACACGCACGAACTTTGTGTCACCGTTATAGGCAATAGCCCGCAACGCATCACGCTCATTCATTTGGCGAATGCGTTTCAGTATGCCGTTAATGTTCTGAACGCGGTCGTGCATATTAAATTCTCCCTCCGATTCCATTTCTTTTTTCTTGAAAAGAGCAAGAAAGTCAGCGAGTATAGAACGATATTCCGGGTCATCAGGATCAACGCAAGCATTCAATTGGTTACGAGTGTGAGCTACCGATTGTTTGTATTGCTCTTGAAGTTCAAGTTCTTCTTCACCTTTCTTATAGAACGAAAAATGTATATTCTCCAAAGCAGCATTCAGTAATTGTTTCACGCTTTCGCGGTCATTTGAGTTTTGCTCATACGAGAGGAGGTCAAGACGATTGCGTGCCGCTTTGATAAGATTTGATATTTCGGGTATATCAACAATGTCTTTCGCTTCCGGGCTTTCCTGCGAGATCAGCATATTCTGCATACTGCGCAGTGTTTCTAAACTTTTGTTGATGACTCGGACAGTGGCAATGTCATCCACCAAATTGAGTTGCCGAGAAAAAATTTGAGGATTAGTCAAGTCATAGTCTGTCAAAGTTACTTTTGCATTTGCAACATTTTTCATTGCTTCCTCAATGGTAACAAATAGCTTATCCATTGAAGATGTATTTTCTTGACCAACTTCTTTTTCAAGCTCTTCTTGATAATCCTTGTTCGTCTTACTGTATTCTTCCTCGATATTGGCAAAGTCTACTACATGCCCGAATTTCATAGCCTTGTACGGACGATTGACACGTGTAAGCGTTTGCAGCAGGTTATGTTCCTTGACCATACGGTGCAGGTACAATTTCTTCAATCGTGGAGCATCAAAGCCGGTTTGTAGCATTTGGAAAACAATGAGCAAGTCAATTTTCCCGTCTTTGAATAAATCAATCCATTTGGAACGGGTAGATTTGTCAAAACTGTCATGCAAGATAAGCGCAGCGCGATAACGTCCTTTTTGCGGTGAAGTTTTCTTGACCTCCATTTCATTTGCCGAAATACTACGGTAAATTATTTGTCCGTCTTCACCTGTATAATTGTCAAGTTCAGAATCATCTGCATAGTTTTCCAAAAACAGCCGATACATCATTATCGCCTGTTCTTTACTGTTGCATACGGCAAGTGCTCCCAATGATGGGTCAGAATACTTGCTTCGGAAATCCTGCAAATCATTGATTATATAGTCGAGTAAAGGATGTACATAGTTCTCGTGGGCATAAACATCAATTTCTTTAACAGTTTGCTTTTTTACCCTTATGCTGTTAAGGGCTTCTTTCATCGTTATCTTAAAGTTCGAACCGATGTCTTCGCGTATAAGTCGAAGCGTGTAACCATCTGATATAGACGCGTTATAATAGTATGTATGAATATAATCCCCGAAAATATCTTTGGTATTGTATCCTTCACCGATTATTGGAGTACCTGTCAATGCTATTTTTATAGCATTCTCATCGCTCGCAATCAAATTTTTCAAAAAACTGCCTTCAGGATTATAGTTTCGGTGTGCTTCATCAATAAAGTAAATGCGCTTCACCTTGACATTATACGCATTTTTGGCAAGTGCCCGACTGTCCTTGGAGAATTTGTGGATATTGACAACCGTTATCTCTAATTTACCCTCTTTGTTTTGGGTAGTCACACCATCCTTTATCAGCTTGGCAAAGTCTTCTTTACTTTGAACAGGATTGACTTTCAGTCCCCTGCGAGTAAACTCTTTTTGAGCCTGTTCCAAAAGGTCGATACGGTCTACAATAAAGAAAAACTGCGGAACAATGCCTTGCTGAGAATAATAATCGGTCAGATATTTGACATTGAAATACGCCAACGCAGTCTTTCCGCTACCTTGCGTATGCCAAATAATACCCTTTTGCTCCCCTTTATCAAGGTGGCGTTCAATCGCTTTTGTGGCGAACACTTGCGGATAGCGCATAACATGCTTTTGTAAACCGTTTGGGTGGTCTACATAAGCGATGCCATAGCGCAAGAAAAAATAGAAACGTTCAAAACTGAACAGGCTTTCACAGAGGCGCTTTGTTGGCGTTTCGGCTTTGCAGTTCGTTTTGTAGTCGCTATTGTTTTTGTATTGAGGCACATTATTGTCACGCAGCAATATTTCCTCGTCTTCAGGAGTAACGGGATGGTATCTTTTCTGAATAGGGAAACTGTTTTGTCCTTCCTCGCGAAAGCAATTATAGAGGGTATTCGTTTTACCGATGGTTGCATAATAAGCTCCTTGTTTCAATTGCTCGTCATATTCCATATCGTTGCTGAATACCATTATTTGCGTGATATTCAAAAAACGGCGGAAACAAGGATTGGCAAACCTCGTCTTCATACGCTTGCGCTCGGCATCAACTCCTTCGTGATTGTTCTCCTTTTTTACTTCGATAAAAGCCAGAGGCAAACCATTGATAAAGATGGTTATGTCCGGGCGAAAGTTGTCGCAAGACAAATCACCGCAAGTCATTTCGGTGGCTACTTGAAACGTGTTGTTACGAATGAAGTTCGTGGGCGAAGATAAATCGATTATTTTGTTCGTTGTGTCAAGTAATATTTCTTTGTAAAACTGTCTGCCGAGATCATCATTGTTAAGCGACTTCTGAATGCGGTGAAGCATGGCGTCTGCATCATCCTGTGTAGATAGAGGGTTCAAGCGCAAATAGGCTTCCGAAAACGGTTGGAGTAAGATGTTTGTGAGAGTATCGGATTCCGTTTTGGGTATTGTCACATATTTGGTGAACAATCCCCTTTGGGATATGTATTTATATCCCATCCCCATAAGATGCATAAGAGTGGGAAATTTCACTCTGCTATCTTCACAAAATGCACCCATTGCTTATTTCGTATATTAAAGCAAAACACCTTCGCTATCTTTGCGAGGCTGACCAAAGCCTATCAGACAGTGAAGGTGTTTTTATATCTTGGTGTTAATATTTTATTTCAGGTCATTAACGCATTGTTTAGCAAATGCAAAGTTAGCACTTTTTATTGATATCCATTGCACATTTGAGAATTAAGTTTACAAGAATCTTGCAGCACGACCTCGGTCATGGCGGTTGTGTTTATGTCGGTCGGCATGGCAACTTTACCGTACCCGTCTATCGTGATTATATTCCTTTTTCTTTTCATCGGTGTTTCGTTTTAAGGTTGTCAAATGGCACCTGAGCGGTAATTTTTGCGTATAGTTGGGCGGCTTTATCTTTTGGGGAACATTCAACAGGCGGATATTGGATTCGGTATTAGTCTTCTTTCTTCGGGTGATAATCCACAGATTGCCCTCAAAGAATGTTTGGAGATTGTCGGTAGTCAGGTTCTTCACATCGGAATAATACCGCTGGAATGTTACCTTTGCCCTGCTGTATCCCATTTTTTTTGGCAAACTCGGTATTGTGTTACTCGAAGAGTTTCGGTAGGGTTTCCCGCTTGACACCGATACTGGGATAGGCATCCTTGAGTTTGGCGGCGGTGACTTATACCGTCCGTTGCGGCAGGGAACTGAGGCGATGTTGCATGTGAATGAATGTACGGTTATATGCAAATGGAACTTTCTCACCACCGGAGTCTCTGTTTCACAACCATTAATTCAGTGAAATAAAATACGTACTTTCCTTTCTAATTGTTTGTAAAGTAAATATTTACATGATTTTACGTGTAAATATTTACTTTTCATGCCTCTTCGTTATTTGATATTTTTGTGTATTCATCGTGCATTGGGGCAGTGAAACGCTTCCGGGCGGTGTGGTATAAATTTTAAACAATTAGAAAGAATAATGAAATCAATGAAAACACATCGTCTGTCAGGGGCGGACACATCGTCTGTTACACTCGTATACATCATCCGTAGGGGTGGAACGCATCATCGGTTCTGCCGCTCTGCGTCGCCGTTCCGTACCGCTACGCCGTAGATATACGATAGTATATCTTATCTTCTATTGAATTATATTGTGTACGCTGCGTGGCCGGAAGCATGGCTGCCGCACGTGCATAACCGGTTGACGTAAAGGCATGTGCCGTGACCGCCGGAGCGGTCGTTTTCCGGTTTCGACATTTATCAATATTTATCTGTAACTTTAGTATGAAAAACAATTTGCTTAGAATGGGCTATGTCATGGTTTCGCGTGCATTGCTACAAGAGATTTGCGAGAAAAAAGGTGCGGCATGCTGCGAGGAAGAAGCCTTCCTGCGGGTGCTGACAAACGTCAACTTCAAGCCTGCCGTAGTATTCTGCAACGGAGCCGGGGTGCAGTGTGCCCGTGGAGAGTCCGTCATCACTTTTATGGGCTGGGCGGACATATTCGGCTGGACAAGGGCGCGTACCCGGCGCTTTTTCGACCGGTGTTTCGCTGCAGGACTTATCGAGCGCGTGCCGGGCTGTTGCCCCAGCCACATCCATGTGCCCGGCTATGATGCCTGGACGGGACAGCCGGCATCCATTGGGAAGGTTATGAACGCTGCCGGCAGCTTTTCCGCCGCTGCCGTCCCCGTTGCCGCCAAGTCGAAATCTTCCGCCGCTTTCGAAGAGTCGCTGAAGGAGTTTCTTGCCTATTACGGCCGCACCACCCACCTGCCGGTGGAGAACGGCAGCTATGTCCGCGCCCTTTGGAAAAAACTCTCCACCCGCGAGCGCGAACTTGCCTACCGGAAAGTGGAAGATTATTATTTCAGCCTGAACAATACGCATTTCTGCTACCAGGCTGCCAAATATCTGGAATATAGAATCTTTGAAAACGAATTTGTCAATTAATCGCCCTTTTACCCTTATGGCAGAAATCCTCAATCCTCATGATGCCGACCTGGAGTCGGTAATCTTAGGCGCTTGTCTCGCCGAAAGTACCGCTATGGTGCTTGTAAGCGGGAAGCTGTGCCCCGAAATGTTTTACGAAGCGAAGTATGGCGAAATCTTTGCCGCCCTGCTTGCCATGCACCGCGCGGGCAAGGCGATAGACATCATTACGGTGCGTGCCGAGCTTGCCGCCCGTGGCAAGCTGGAGTTCGTGGGCGGCGCCTTCGAGCTGGCGCGTCTGTTGGGCAGGGTGGCATCGTCCGCCCACCTGGAGTATCATGCGCTTATCTTGCGCGGCATGTATATCCGGCGCGAGATGATTAGCGGCCTGCATCGTTTGCTTGCCGTAGCCGCCGATGAGTCGGTGGATTTGGGCGATGCCCTGGCCGGACTGCATCAGCTTATCGAACACCTGGAAGGTAAAACCGACTTTGCCGGCTGCCTGCGCGACATGGATCGCCTGATGCTGGATACCCTTAGGCAAATGGACGGCAGGGTGGCGAACAACCGCAACGGCATCACCGGCATCCCCACCGGCCTGCGCGACCTCGACAGGCTCACTGCCGGCTGGCAGCGGGGCGATCTGCACATCATAGCCGCCCGTCCTTCGGTGGGCAAGACTGCCTTTGCCCTGCATCTGGCACTGGTGGCGGGACGTGCCGGGAAGCAGGTGTTGGTGAACAGCCTCGAAATGCAGGGCGAAAGGCTGGGCGACCGCTGGCTCTGCGCACAGGCTGCCTCGCTGGATGCCGGACACCTCAAAAGCGGGCAACTCAGCGCCGACGAGCAGCAACAGGCTCTGGAAGCCGCCCGGCAACTGTCGTGCCTGCCTGTGTATGTGGACGACAACCCGAAGGCGAGCATGGATCATATCCGCTCGTCGGCTCTGCTGCAAAAGAGCAAGGGGCATTGCGACCTGCTGATTATCGACTATCTGCAACTCTGCGATATGAAGTCGGAACAGAAGAACCGCAACCGTGAACAGGAAGTGGCGGAAGCGAGCCGCAAGGCAAAGCTGATAGCCAAGGAGCTGGATATTCCCGTTATCCTGCTCTGCCAGTTGAACCGTGAGTGCGAGATGCGTGCCGACAAGCGGCCTGCACTGAGCGACCTCAGAGAGAGCGGCGCCATCGAGCAGGATGCCGATGTGGTGATGTTGCTCTATCGTCCCGCACTGTACGGACTGACGTCCGAGCGCAAGAGCAAATTCCCTTCCGAAGGGTTGGGCATGGTGATTCTTGCCAAGCACCGCAACGGCGAGACGGGAGATGTATATTTCGGGCATAACCCCACGCTGACGAAGATTGGCGAGTACGAACCCACACTGGAGTGGATGGCGAGAAACGCACGCTCTTCCTGTTAGAAAAAAACTTCGTTTTTACCGGAAAATAAATGGCAAAATACTTGACTTTGCCTCTCTGATTTCGTATCTTTGTAATGTGCTCGAGAAGGGAAGTAATTATTGGATAAGGCGTCTTAAATCTTTTGTTTGTTGTGTGGCCCGGGCTTTTTCTTTTAAGAATTTTATTTACTGTTTTTTTTAATCTAAACCTAAACTTTATTTTTATGGATGTACTTGTAGAACGCTTTCAGCGTCGTAGAATCGTGAGCGATAAAAGCTCTCCCATGTTGTATTATCTCCGTCAGAAACCCAAAACGTGCGGAACGGTGGATATTGATGTCCTCTCCGCCAGTATTCAGAAGAACTGCGCCATGACAAAAGGCGATGTGAAGCACGTGATAGAGGCTCTTGTGGAAGAGATTCAGGCAAACCTTGCCAACGGCGACAAGGTGAAGCTGAACCAGCTCGGCACGCTTCACATGACGTTCCGCTGTCCGGGTGTGGAGAAGTCGGAAGACTGCACGGTGAGGAATATCTCCAAAGTGAATATCCGCTTTGTGCCCGACAAGGAGCTGAAGCTTGTGAACGGCAGTACGGCTGCCACCCGCAGCCCGGCAAACGTGGCTTTCTCGCTGGACAAGCCTGCGGACGGCAGTTCTTCCGGTGGTAGCGGCGGCAATAGCGGCGAAGAGGAGAATCCGCTCGGATAGTCGGTTTCCTGCTGATTTTCGGATTTTTTTTTCATCCCGTTTTCCTTTTTTATGCGGAACAGCATTCGGGCACGCCCTTATCATAGTTTTTAACCTAACCCTTAATTTAAATCTTATGGCAACAAAATCAAACTGGTGGGACAAGCTCCTTAAAATCGTAATCGCCGTAGCTTCGGCTGTTTTAGGCGCTTTAGGCATGAACGCAATGCCCGCCTGATTGTACTTCATACGTAAATTACGTACTTAATTTTTAAGTTACTTAACTTTATACTTAATAAAAGTGAGATTTATCAACCTCATCGTCATTCACTGTTCCGCTACCCGCTGTGACCGTAGCTACACCGAACATGACTTGACAACAGACCACCTGCGCCGGGGCTTCTCCGGCGCAGGTTATCACTATTATATCCGCAGGAACGGCGATATAAAGACGCTCCGTCCCATGACACAGCCCGGTGCGCATGTCCGCGGCTACAACGCCCACAGTTTGGGCATCTGCTACGAAGGCGGACTCGATGCGCACGGACATCCTGCCGATACCCGCACCGATTTTCAGAAACACTCCCTGCGGGTGCTCGTAATGCTGTTGCTGCGCGATTATCCCGGCAGCCGCCTCTGCGGTCACCGCGACCTCAGTCCCGACCTGAACGGCAACGGCGAGATAGAACCCGAAGAGTGGATAAAGGAGTGTCCCTGCTTCGATGCGGCTGCGATTGTGCGGGAAGCAGCGCCGCCTAATCCGGGGTGTGCGGGGTGAGGGGAGATGTTTTTTCAGTCTTTCCAGTTTCTTTCCAGATTTGCCCCATACTTTTGTGGCATGAGAAGAGGTTGTATCAATGAAGCCTCTTATGATAAAGAGAAAAACAGTGTCTTGAATTTATAAATGAAAAAAAGAATGATTATGAAAAAACATTTGTTTGCCATGGTTTGTATGGCTGTGAGTTTGTGGAGTTGCAGTAATGACGATGCACCTGTTGTCGGTGGTCCGGAAAACGGTAAGGTGAGTGCCGAGGCGCAGGCTGCTTTGTTTCAGCTCTATCCGAATGCTACCGATGTGAACTGGTCGGTGAAAGGCGAGTATGTGGTGGCGGATTTCAATATGGCGGCTACCCGTGCGGCAGCAGGCGAATATGCGGCCTGGTTCGACAATGCCGGCCGGTGGTACATGACGACGGACAGTGAAATCCTCTTCGACCAATTACCCGCAGAAGTGAAAACCGCTTTCGGCGAGAGCGAGTACTCCGCATGGACCGTCGACGAGGTGGAACGGATTCAGCGCAATGGCCTGGAAGATGTCTATGTGATTGAAGTGAAGAATACGGTAGACGGCGTGGCAACGGAAATCGACCTTTATTATTCGAAGGACGGCGTACTGGTGAAAAAACTGGTCGACATGGACGAAGATTATGATTACAGCGATTACATCCCCGTAGCTCCGGCCGCAGGTGTGGACGCGTTCCTGAAAGCGAATTTCCCCAATGCCCGCATTCTGGACATCGACCGTGAAGATAACATGACGGAAGTGGAAATTCTGGATGGAAAGGTAGTGCGCGAACTGCTGTTTGACGGGGCGGGCAACTGGCTGTTTACCAAGACCGAAATGAGCTATGCCGCATTGCCCGCTGTGGTGAAACAGGCGTTGGACGCTTCTGAATATGCCGGTTACCGGGTGGACGATGTAGACCATTATGTAACTTCGGCAGAGGAATATTACCGCCTCGAACTGGAGTCTGTCATGGGTGACGTGAAAGTAAAGATTACCGCCACCGGCGAATTGTCGCCGATGGAGCAGAACCCTGCCGGACCCGGAAATAACGCCGGCGGCATACTGACCGACAAAATCAAGGAGTTCATCACTCAGAAATATGCGGGAGCGCGTATCATCGAATCCGATATGGAGAAAGGCATGACGGAAGTGGAAATTTTTCACGAAGGACGTGAGAAAGATGTGTACTTCAACGGTGCGCAGGATTGGGTGAGAACCGAATGGGGCGTACGGGTGAATGAACTTCCCGCGGCAGTGCTCGATGTTATCAGAAAAACGTATGCGGATTATAGGATAGATGATGCGGATTATGTGGAAACACGTACCGAATCGTATTATCTGGTGGAACTGGAACGGGGAGAAAACGAAGTCAATCTGCGTATTCTTCCAAACGGAACGATTCTTTAACGGCGTGATTCTTTAAACGAAAATGGCTTTGACAGCCTCTGATATGTGCGCGCGTACGGGCGCGCATATATTATATTGTGTACCTCTTTTCATCCCTTTCTCCCTTCTGCTGGCGTTCAAAAAAAATATGTTCTTCAACATGTTTATCAATCAGCGTGTTACGAAAAAGTTTTCATATTCCGTGTAAAAAATCCCCTTATATATTTGGCTTGTATGTTATAAAGTCCTACTTTTGCACCCGCTTTCGAGAACGGGAGCAGCGATGTATTGACATTCTGACAGGAACG
>NZ_JBCODG010000038.1:0-2131 GCF_040928965.1 Bacteroides sp. 2201st1_D9_2201SCRN_220225
ATATGGGGTGGCGTGGTATTCCCTTTATCGGATTTCCGTTTTCGTCAGTCGGGAAACTTTTTGCACCGAGTGTGACACCCTGATACAGTGTGACGTGATTCCCGATGATACAAGTCTGCCCTATCACGATTCCGGTTCCATGATCTATATTGAAATATTCTCCTATCTCAGCACCCGGATGAATATCTATCCCTGTCTCAAAATGGGCAAGCTCACTGATAATTCTCGGTATGAGCGGTATCTCCATTTTATATAGCTCGTGGGCAATCCTGTGGTTTGAAATGGCTCTGATGGCAGGATAGCAGGATATTATCTCTCCTATACAGGTAGCTGCCGGATCTCCGTCAAAGGCTGCATGAATGTCCGTTGCCAGCACCCTTCTCATTTCGGGAAGGCTCCGTATGAACCTCTCGGCATACTTTCTTGCCGTCTGGCAGCAGGGAGTTCCCTTTATCCTTTCCTTCATATTCTCATTTCCGAAAAGCATACCCGCCTGTATCTGCTGCGTCAGGATATTGCTCAGCTTCTCCAGTGTCACCCCAAGATGAAAAGTGAGTGTCTGGCTGTTTACCGTATGATTTCCATAATATCCCGGAAACAGGACTGCACGGCAAAGTTCTATTATCTCATGTATGGCCTTACCTGAAGGTATCGGGTCTCCTTCTTCATATTTGATGAAAAGTTCAGGGAATGACGAATGATCCGCCAACTTTTCAACAACTTCTCCGATGTATGTAATATGTTCCATGTGATTATATATATTTTAAATCGTAAATATACGTTGGTTTAACCTATAATAAAAAGGATAGGTTATATCCTTTTTATTGTCTGCACTGTCTTTAAAATCCCAAAGCCCTGATCATCTTATGGTTCAGGTGTCTGTTCTTGCCCTTGAACGGATAACAGTGTATATGTATGGCAGGATTGAAGTTCATTTCAATGATCGCATAGTTATCCGGTGTGGCAGGAGCATGAATATCCTGTATCATCATATCCAGCCCGGTAATCTTCACGTTCAGAGCTTTGGCAGCTTCCACAGCAATAGCCTTGTACGAGTCGTCTATATCGTCTGTAAAATCTATGCTGTCTCCTCCCGTACTGATATTGGAGTTCTCACGAAGATAGACCACTTCCCCCTCTTTGGGTACAGTGTTGAAATCCATTCCCTGCTGCTTCAGAAACATTTCCTCCTCACGCCCCTTTCTAATTTTCTCCAAAGGGGTGCGATATCCTTTACCTCTGAGCGGATCTTCATTCTTCCTGTCTATCAGTTGTCCGATATTCAGAACACCGTCACCCGTCACGTTTGCCGGAACACGGTGAAGGATACCTACCACTTCATCATTGATGATGAATATCCTGAACTCCCTTCCCGGTATGAACTTCTCTATAAGCACCGTGTTGTCATGCTCAAAGGCTATCTGCAAGGCTGCCTTGAAGTCCGTTTCATCATAGTTATGCTTCAGTATGGTTATACCCAATCCGAAATTGGTGGACTTAGGCTTGATTACCACAGGTTTCCCTGCATACATACGGTAGTCTGCCATACCTGCCTCCGGTGACGTGTATTCATAACCGCCCGGCACGCTTATTCCGGCACGTTCCAGCACCTTCTTCGTTACCACCTTATTTTCCATCATCAATACAGACACGTATGAGTCCAAAGAGGTCTTGGTTGCCTGCATCACATATTCCTCCTTTTTACCGTCAAACAGACGTATGAAGTTTTCCTTACGGTCAAGTATTTCAAAACCTACCCCTTTAAGTATTGCAGCCTTCAGCAGAAGCTGTGTGGACATTTCCATATCCTCCAGTCCATGAAATCTGTAACCTCCGCTTATGGTGGCTTCCCTATACTGTCTTGCCTTCTCCAGATGGAACGGTACAAACCCCACCCTGTTTATGTTCTCATACAGCACCATGCCTATACGCTTCTCAGGATTCTGTACAAGATACAGATTGTGCTGCATCTCCTGACGGTAGGTTTCATTGTCAAGCACCCCATATTCTGAAAGAATCCTCTCCATATCTTCTAAAATAGAAGTAGCTTTCTGCTGTACAGTGGTCGAGCAGCATTTCAACTCCTTCTTTTCGTCTCTTCCATAGCATGAAGCCATATCCTGATTACAGG
>NZ_JBCODG010000038.1:2284-41467 GCF_040928965.1 Bacteroides sp. 2201st1_D9_2201SCRN_220225
ATGTAGGAAGGAGAACCATTATCCTTTTCCAGAAACTTGATACGAACCGGAAGATAAAGCTCGTGAGGTCCGTCAATACGGTTTTCCCTTATCAGTTTGTCAATAGACATATTATAGGCTTCAAGTGAGGAATAATCGATGAAGAATTCCTCACGGTTACGATACCCCAACGGACTTGTCCTCAGACTGAGGCTTACCCCACACTTCATGGGCTGCTTTTCTCCCGTTTTAAGCGAAATCACATTCAGGGTTTCTTCCGCAAGCGGAGATTCACCGTACAGCCAGATAAAAAGCCAGCGGTATTTGAGAAAGTTCCTCACCACACGGAAATATACTGTTTCCCTGACCTCCTCCATAGAGCTGCCGCACACACCGCTTTTCAGCAGAACGTCCATCAGTTTTTCCGAGAAAGAGAAATTGAAGTGTATTCCCGAAATAAGCTGCCTTTCCTTTCCGTAGGTTCCGGCAAGTTTCTGACGGTAATACTCCTTGTCCTTGAACTCTCCCGAATAATGTGCAATGGGTATCTCCTGATTCTCCTTCAATACAGGAGGAAGGCTCTGAGGCCAGAGAAGCTCATCGCCGATATTCTCCGTCACCACATCGTGCAGCGTTTCCATAAATCCCAAAGCCTCTCCTACACTTGGCAGCGGCGGAGTTATCATTTCCACCTGACTCTCTGAAAAGTCGGTGGTTATATAAGGGTGCTTCCCCTTGTCGCCAAATACTGCCGGGTGTGGAGTCAGGGCAAGCGTACCGTCCTGATTGACCCTGACATTTTCCTTTTCAAGTCCGAAACACCCCTCTCTAAGCAGATGGCTGTTCTGTTTAAGTATAAAGCAAAAATCCTGTGTATTCATATACTGCTATATTGTATGTTTGATTTTTCAAGTTCCTTTTCCCTTTTTCTATATAATAGATAAAGTACAATGCCCTTTATCACGCTGGTAAGCGATATGCTCCACCAGACACCCTCTATTCCCATTCCCAGACTTTTGCCAAGCAGAAGGGCAAGAGGTATCCTCATTGTGGTGAACACGATGCTCACGGTTGCCGGATATTTGGTAAGCCCCTGTCCGGTATAAGCTCCCGAAGTAAGCGTTTCAAGTGTGGCAAACAGCTGTGAGAAGCCGACTATACGCAGATAGGCACTACCTATTTCTATGGTGGCAGCCTCATTCACGAAAAATGACAGTATGGTTTCCGGGAAAGCTAAAAATATGAATGTGGCAGGAATGGAGATACAATATCCAAGCCTGATACTTGTACGATAGCATTTCCTTATCATATCCGTATTCCTTTCCCCATAATATTGCCCTATAAGTATGGAGGTTGCCTGCATCAGACCGTTCATAAGAAGAAACGAGAGCGACTCTATCTGAAGCCCCAGCTTCTGTGCGGCTATTGCATCTGTTCCCCATATACTTACGATACGCCCGATGGCTATGCCGATAAGCGAGAACAGAATACGCTGCATGGCAGGTGCTGTACCTATTCCAAGTATTTTCCTGAGAAACTTGTGGGGTACTGCTTTTATACTCAAGGTGAGTTCAAGCCTGTGTCTGAGAAGATACACCGCATACATCATGGCACACCCCTGTGAAAGTGCCGTAGCCCATGCCGCACCTTCCACTCCCAGTCCGAAATAAAATATAAACAGAGGGTCAAGAATGATATTGACGATATTCCCGTAAAGTACCGCCCTGAACGAGAATTGTGTCTTTCCGTGTGCGTCTATAATGGCGGTAAACAAAAGGTTCATAAACATGATAAGAACTGTGATACTGCTTATCCTCAGATAGTTCTGAGCCATCGTGTTTACTTCCGGTCTTTCGATATTGAAAAGTGATATAAGAGGCTCCGCCAGCATAAAGACGAACAGGGCATAGAATATCCCCAACACGAATGTACTGCGTATTCCGCACGATATGAAGTGCTGTATCCTGTCCTTCTTTTCAGCCCCTATACTGTGTGATACCGATACCATAGTACCGATGGTTATCACGCTTATCAAAGACCAACCCAATTTGATATAAAATCCGGCCGTTCCGACAGCCGCCACTTCTCCGCTTCCCAATTTCCCGACCCAGAACATATCCGTAATATCGTATGAAATCTGAAGGCAGGATGATAGTATGATAGGGATTGCTATTCTCAGTAGTGATTTTCTTTTTTCTCTTTTTGCCGATGTCTGTTCCATATTTCCAATTTTATATCGTAAAAATACGATACCTTATGCCAATAAAAAAACTCTTAATCAAATCATAAGAGTTCTGAAAACAGTTTCTTTGCCAAAAGCAGGTTTTCACGGTTAATACGATAGCAAACCTTAGGTGGAGCTATCTCGCCGTCTATCAGACCTACATCTTTCAGCACCTTCAAATGCTGTGATATGGTAGACTGTGCGATTGGCAGTTCCGTTGTCAAGTCTCCACAATAACAACAGGCATTGTGGTTAGCCAACAATCTTACGATTGCTATTCGTGCCGGGTGGCTCAGAGCCTTGGCAAAACGTGCTGCCAAAATATCTTTTTCCTCAAATTCTTCTGCTTTACTGAATGCCATAATATTTTCATTTTTTATATCGCAAATATACGATATATTTTTTATCAACCAACCTATTTATATAGATTTTATGTATTTTTTAATGTGCAGATGCACGAAGCCCCCGGAGAGTTACCCCGCCGGAGGCTTTTTTTATAGTTTCTGTGCTATATAGAAACCGTAACTGTAATAATCCTTGTACTTCTTGTAGAAGTCTGCTTCCTGTATATCTCTTTCAACAATAACTCTGGCAACTTCATTGTCGCCGAACTTCTCCATAAAGTCCTTGTGGCTGTCTAATAGGGGGTTGTAATAATTGTCAAGCCAGCAGTCATCAGGAAGTATAAAGTGTCCGAGAACCTTATATCCGGCTTCTTCCAGAGCTTTGATTTTTCCTGCTATTGTGTCCATTTCAGCATACTCTCCGTTCCAGAAGTCTTCCAGTTCTTTCGGGCGACAGTTTGTTATCCATGACAATTCAGAGACTGCAAGTATTCCTCCCGGTTTGAGAAACTCTTTCCAATAGTTGATGCCGTTCTTGAATCCGATATTGTAAACTGCCCCTTCCGACCAGATAATATCGAACTCCTCCTTTTCAAAAGGCAGCTTGTCCATAGATGCAGCCAGTGTCTCAATATGTGCCGTGATATTTTCATTCTTGCTGTCCTCTTTCAGTTTTTCAAGAAACTCCTCAAACAAATCCACTGCAATAATGTTACCTTTCAGCATTTTTGCCAAAGAGATAGTCTGTTCGCCTGTACCACAACCTATGTCTGCTATCTTGTAAGACTTTTCCCTATCTATCTTAGCCAGTGTAACTGCAAGATTTGTAGCGTCTTCACTACCCGGTCCCTGTCTCTTGTTATTACGATGCAGATGCATCATCAATTCCATTTCGTCCATATTTTTGTTCTTTATATTGTTGATAATATAACACGTTATCAATCTGTTAAATTTCAAATGAGGAAGGGCATCAGAAGGTAAATCAATAGAGATTTTGCAAGTTTACCAATACTCGATGGTTCGTTTCTCTGTATATTCTTCTGGAGCAGTATATTCATCGCCGATATAGTTCCCATTGTCATCATACTTATCGTATTCGGTGGTGTAGCTTACCTTTCGCTCTATCCAATTCTTGTGCTTGTCGAACTTGGTATAGGTATAGCGATAAGTGGTGTTACCTTCTTCCAGATGCTCCTGTATCATCGTGGCCGGATATTTGCTGTCACCTTCATAGCTGTATTTCCAAGTGACGTATGCCATGTGCGAAGTGAACTTATGACTGATGATGCGGTTGAGCTTATCAAACATATAGGTTTGGTCAAGCTCCGTGTTGGTATCAGCATCCGGACAAATATCCGTCCGCATACCATCTTTTGATTCGATGTTCACCACATAATCTCCCCATCCTTCCACTTTGTAGGAAGTAGCTGTGACATATTGATAGGCTGCTTCGTCTCCGAACTTGTTCTGCATGGCAATCAGATTGCCCGCCTGGTCAAATTTGAGAGATTCTTCATTGCCGCTTACTGACTTGACCTTACCGGACAACCCATAAATATCCGTCCCTTTATAGCGCAAACTACCCGTTAGAGCAGGCTGACCGTTTTCTTTTGCCGCTTTCATGGAAGCAATCGTCTTATCGTCCCAATAATCAATGCTGCGGACAACTGTCAGGCTGGGAGTCTCACCCGCTTTGACAGCAGAGGAACGATCCTGATTCGATGTAAATCCGTCTCTGAAAGCCTTATAGTAGGTACGCAATGCAGGTATCTCATCGATGTTAGCCGGGAATGTAACGGTAGCCTGTGTCCAGTTTCCTTTCTCATCATATACATAATCATAGGAGACGGTAAACGTCATGTCATCCACCCGCCAGCTATTACCTTTACTTTTATATACACCTCCGCTATATGTCCAAGTAGCCAAGTCTCCGTGTGAGTTATATGCAAAGCTGCTGGTACAAGTCAGTGTTTCGGTTCCCCCGTCAAATTCAATGGGAATCTTCTCTACGACTTGTGTACACAGATGGTCCGTATAGGCATAGGTTATCACCGATTGTCCTGCCTTGTAACTGTCGATGTCTTTCAAGAACATGTTCGTGGTCTTCGGTGTTTCAAAAGACTTCAAATGAGCGAGCGAGTCAAACTGCATCTTATGAAACGTCACGCCCGATTCATTGACCGTGCCATTCTTTTTTTCGGGCAGGATGGACTGCAATACCCCATTACCGTGATAGGCATACAGAAAAGTGGTTGTGTCATAATGTCCCCGCCCGTTCTTGTCGCGACGTATCAACCGACCTGCACTGTCGTATGTGAAGCCGTCATCTTTTTTTCGGCGTTTGTAACGTCCGTCATCTACCGATTTGATTTGGGTCAGGTTGGAATTGCCGTCATATTCATACGAAATGACATCAAATCCGGTTGCCCCTACATTGAAAGAAGTGCGCCGCTGTTCTGACAAACGGCCGTTAGGCAAGAACTCGTATTGCGAGGTGCTCGTCACACCCCATGCTGCATTGTGGTATTCGTAGGTGACCAGCTTCGGAAAGTTGCGCAATCCCATCTTTGCCCAATCCGTAGGATAGTTTACGAAATAAGGCATCAGATGTTCCGCATTCATATCCACTCTTACCGGATCAAAATACACCTGAAGCGGTGTATAAAGCTGGTTGCTTTCATCGCTGCCACAGCTTGCTGCTCCTATCGACAGCAAGCAAGAAAGACCGACAGCTTGTATGGTCTGTAATGCTTTCATGTTCATTTTATGGTCTCTATGATTCTGTTTCATGTTTTTCTTTACAAGGGATTTGCTTACTCACTGGGTAATGAATATTCCATACGGGATAAGTTCCTATTTTATCTTTGCAACACGAGTAGAGATAGCAATTTCCGTGTATCGGACTTTCCGCTCCCAGCAATCCGGAAATATATTCACTTCCCTTCCCGGACAGAACGATTCTGCCTTCATTGATTACCCGATGGAGCGAACAGCCTCCGAAACTGCCGATTATACCTCCTACGCAGGAATATTCAGATGTCAAGTCATTCTTGATTTCGATGTTGCCGGCATTATACAAATCCAGCGGATAGATGCGTTCGTAGTTATGTGGTTGCAGATTGCCGCATACTCCTCCGATTTCAAATGTTGCGGAAGTATTCTGCGTATCCAACCGGATATTTCCCCAATTATGGAGATGTTCTATGTCTGTTTCATTGGTCCAGAACTGTCCGAAAACACCACCGATGCAGTTGTGTTCAGGTTGGGCATCGGCCTTCCACTGCACGGTCAAATTGCCTTTATTCTCAACGCAAACATCCCCCTTGATAAAGACCTTACCATAATTGGTAACCACCCCGATGACTCCACCTATATCGGCATTACTACAAGGATTGACAGTGATATTGCCTTCGTTAACCACCTTGCCACGCAAAGTCACTTCCACTTCGGAGCCGTAACTATTCAGATGTCCGATAAGGCCGCCCAGCCAAAGTGTACAGATGCCCTTATTGTCGGCGAATGATATATCTACCTTGCTGGTACAATTCTCGATACATCCATTCTTGAACTCTCCCGCCAGAGAACCGCCAGACAGGATATAACCGTCTTCTCTCTTTTGAGCGTCGATGGTCATGTCGCCTGCCAATGTCAGGTCTTTGACCACCGTTTCTTTCTCACCACCCATTTCATCAAACAGACCGGCACTAAACGACCCTTGAGAACTCTCTTCAATGACCACCCGTATTCCGTCGAAGGTAATGGTATGTCCGTTGCCGTCGAACTCCCTAACCGGGAATTTAATCGGTGTCCATTCACCGCTAATTTCGATGTCCTTCACCAGTTTAATCCGCACTTCATCCGCTGGAATCTCCTTGCCTGCATCGGTGAGCAGCGTTTGTGCTTCCATGTTTTTATCCTTGATTTCGAACGTTTCGTTCAGGAAACGCAGTTCACTCTCTTTTCCGATTTCAAAGACCTGTTCTGCCTCGTTGAAATGCAAGGCGGTGACTTTCTCTTCACACGATGTCAGCCAAAAAGGCAGACAAGCGACAAGGTAAACCATTCTTTTCATGATGCTGTTCTTTTTACATATCTGCTGCATAATTTTCGCCCTCCATGATAAACATTCCCGACTCTTTCCAGTAATACACCACATAAGGCTCTACTTTCGACATTTCATTGATGTCCTGCGTGGGCATTCCACAAAAATAGGTAAAGACCAGTGCATTACCCTCTATTTTTCCGGCATACGACTCCACGCTTGACATAGGAATGCTTTCACCTTGTGGAGGATACATGGTCGTTTTGACCATAAAAACTTGTTCTCCTTTCTTTTCCAGTGTGAAAGATATTAAGCCGTTGGCATAACTTTTTGTAAAGGCTGATTCTGGGATGGTGTTATCTTTCAAGTAAAAAGCATACTCCGGAGAAATATATCCGATACGTTTATTTTGGGCAGAAAGCTCTACCTTGAACCACCCCTTTTCTTTCCCCAAGAATCTGAAACTTTGTCCACGGTTGGCTTTCATTAAAGGACTACCCGATACAGGGGTGGAACGGACATTGATTTTATCTCCTCCGCTGATGAATACGTAGCCACATTTATCTTTCTGCTTAAACACTACCGGTTCTGAACCGGGCGGCAAGAAGGACAATTCCTTCGTGGTGGGATTGTACTTGAACTCCGCTTTTTGTTTTCCCGTACTGCTTTCTACGGCAACCGAAGCCTCTGTATTATCAATGAGATAGACGTCTACAATACTATAGGTAAGTCCATAACCTCCTTCAAACACATTGTAAGCACCGTAACTACCATCTGTCGGTGTGTTGTACAGGTCTATTTCCAACTGAACTTGGCTGTTGTCTTCCCAATATTCCCATTTACCCACAAAGGGTTTTGTGTCATCTGCTTGTACAGACGCGTGTACACTCAAGAAGCCACAAACAAGGCTTATCAAACTTAGGCATATCAACTTTTTCATTATGCTGTTGCTTTAATGGTTAAAATTAAAGATTAAAAGTGACATATACGGCAGACTGTACCCGTACAGGCTGTCCGTCTTTGACTCCGGGTGTCCATTCCTTCAAGGATTTGACCACTCTTACGGCTTCAGTGTTGAGATTGGCATGAACCTTTTTCACAGCCGTAACATCAGATACCGAGCCGTCTTTCTCCACTATAAAGGAAACAAGCACGTCACCTTGAATCTTCTGCTGTTTGCAGATCATGGGATAACGTATGCTTCGAGCAATATCCGCCAGCAATGCTTGGTTTCCACCGGGGTATTCCGGCTCCTTATCCACCTCGCTGCTTTTGTACACCTTATTGGGGCTTACCTTGGATTGTGTCGGTTCTCGTCTATCTTCTTTCGGAGTGGTTGGCATACCAAATCTTCTTTCGGGAGTATTTTTGTCTGTTTCTTTTTGCTCTTCCAGTTCCTGTTGTAATGTTCTTTGCAACACTTCACTGGAGATAAGAAAACCGTTGAACTTGGAAGGAGCGTACCCGGAGAATGCCGATACCACTTCGAAACTGAATGTTTTTCCCTCCTCGATACGTGGGAAATAATAAGTACCCGCTGTCTTTATCCGATTGCCCGGCATCAGGTAGAACAGGTCTATGGGCAAACTGCGGCTTGTCTTCTGTGCCACTCCCTTTATCTGAAATTTATAGCCGCCATTGGCGCGTCCCGTACAAGTAACGCTGGTAACATGCCAATAACGATCCACTCCGGCATCGCATTTGAACGGCACATTTACCGGATAACTCTTGGGAGGAATGGAAAAACTTGTTTGCGCAAAAGTCGCATGACTCATGAAGAATACCCCTAAGACAATCAGGCATAGTAAAATAGATAATCGCTTCATACGTATATCGTTTTATAGTTTTTAGATTCATCAGAGTTTAAACGTGATAGGCAGAGTGTATTCCACACTTACCGGTTTGCCATCCTGTGTACCGGGAGTCCAACGAGGCATGGACTTCACTACGCGGACAGCTTCCTTATCCAAATAAGGATCTACAGACTTGGTAACACGGATATTTGAGATAGAGCCATCGCTCTTGACTGTAAATTTCACCAGCACTTTGCCTTGTATTTTCTGTTCCTTGCAAACTGTTGGATACTTTAGATTCTTTGATAAAAATTGTACCAATGCGGTGATACCACCGGGAAATTCCGGAGCCACCTCTCTCTTGTTCTGGGAAACTTCTGCCATCGAAGGCAAATCATTGATAGTTCTTGCCTCATTTGCAGCCTGTGTATCCAAACAGTTGCCAATCAGCAGTGCGGATAGTAAACTGCTCAAAATAATTTGTTTTTTCATACAGTTTTATTGTTTAATTATCAATACGTTACATTATCCATTTATTTGCGATAAAATCCGGAACTATCGCGTCCCCATTTGCCGCCAAATTGGTCGGTGTAATCACACTCGCTATAGGGAGAATCTTGTGTAAGATGATATAATGTTCCAGAATCAGTAAAACTCGCTGTTTTCAAACCGCCTGAACTGCTTGATGATGAACCGCTCCAAGACTCCATTGCTCCCTTATGCAAGTCTTTAAAACCGAGGATACCCATAATAAGACCTATCCCGTTGCCTATGCTGAATCCCCATTGGGCCATATCCCACATAGTACCAGATTCTATCCAACCCAGCCAATCAAGAATAAAACCTACTGCCAATCCAATCGCTCCAACAATCAATCCTACAACCAGCATCAATGCGAAGAATTGCAACACAATCTTGATAATGTAGATGGCTATGCCTAAAAACAGTATCCATTTTATCGCCGTAAACCAAGCCGATTCTCCTTCGGAATCAAATAACCAAGAGGTTAAGTCCCACGACTTTTCTCTGGTGGGCGTACCCGCTTCTTCTGTTTCTGTTACGGCTTCCAGATACGATGCACTGACATAACCTTGCCAACCATTATAATTGATATTAGCCCATCCGTTTTCTATAGATACAACATCAATCACGTTATCCTTAGACAATTGCCCTAATAGTTTTCCGTTTTTATTGGCTGAAGCTCGTACATTAAGACCGTTGGGAGCAGTCACTCGATAATGATCTGCAAAAGATTGCGTACATAGGGAAAAATTAAGGATTAGAAATAAGACCCATTTAATAATGTTTCTGCTAACGAACATATTCTTCAGCATACAAATACTTTGCTGGCTATATCTGTTCATCATATATAATTAAGACTCTTGCAGTCCCGTAGAGTCTGCTTGATTAAACCACGAAGCGTGGAACTGCAAATGCCATGTTCTAAGTCGGAGGTCGTAGGAATAACCTTTATTCAGAGTATGGTAATAGCAGCCCACGCTATAGCGTGAGAAACCAATTACGCTTTTCCCTCTGAATAGTCTTGAATTTCCTACGTTCCCGACTTCGAGATAAGCATAACGCTTCTTTCTTTTCTAATATGTCTTGGAAAAGAGTTTCCTCAATCCGGTACAAAGGTAGTGAAATTTCATGAAACAAGACCTTATCTACCGTGATTTTCTTAAAGTTAGAGCTGGATTTTAAATTCGTTCATCCTGACAAACTGCAAGAATGAAAAATCCGGAAATGAAAATAGAAAAATTTTGCAAGGATAGAGAAAATGTTTGAAATGTATGAACCTCTCAGAAGGGCAAATCCTCCTTTTCTTCCTGTGGAAAATCGGCGGGAGGAACAGGTGCACTGTCTGTACCATTGACTTCGTTGTCTGCTCCGGCTGCCGTACTCTCGCGCTTTCGCGGCTCACTGGCAGTTCGCCGGTGGCGGTGGTTCCAACGATCTGCTTTGGGGAAGATGCGAAGATGAACGGGAATGGGCACACCGGTGCGCCTGTGAAGCGGCAAGGGTGATCGGAAAGAAACCGAGGACAGGACGAAAAAGATAACAGCCTATGAATAAAAAATTCGATTTCTCGAAAATAGACGAGGCCCTTCCAACTGCCGAAAAGATGCAGGAGCAAGACTGCATATCAACGCACTGGAAAACAATTATGAAGCTGTACGCATTCTTAGTGCTAATGTGGAAAAGCTCGAAAACAGACTTTCGGAAGTCCTGCCCAAAATGGACGGGGCTGTTTCTTCCCTACGAGGGACAAGCACGTTCACAGTCAGCGAGAAAGACGCTTGAACAGGAAGGAGAGAAAATCTGCCGGAAGATGGTCGACAGGATGGAAAGCCTGTGCCCAAGGCTGGCCGGACGCCTCTCGGTGAATGACCGTGTGTTCGTCTCTGTGACCGCTTTCTGGTGCATGGTAGAGGCAATTATCTCCCTCGCGGCGGCTTTCGTTTGTACCTGCACCGCAAACGCCCGTCCCATACATAACACATTGCTATGGGAAATACTTGGCTGTACAATCGCTTTTCTCGTTGTCTGTGTTGTACTAACCATTTTTATATGTCATAAGTTAAAACTATGAGATTTTATCAATTAAAAGAATATGAGTATGACTACAGTAAAAGTAAAATTCCGCCCGTCGACAGTCGAAGATCGTCCGGGTACTATCGTCTATTTTGTAACTCACCGCCGTGCCGTTAGGCAAATCACAACTGATTATAAAGTATTCCCTCATGAATGGGATGATAAACAGTCAAGACCTATTTTGGTGCCGACAGGCGAACGGACAGCCGTTATTCAGACTATTGCACAAAGAATACGCCGAGATATTAACCGGCTGGACAAAATTATAAACAGCTTAAACTGCAATAAGCGTGAATTTGCTACCGACGAGATAGTAAAGCTGTTTCATGAAACGGAACGGGAAGCATCCTTTTTCGAGTTTATGGAGGAGGTCATTCTTCAACTGGAACGATTGGGAAAAGAACGGACTGCGGAAAATTACACGACAGCCCTTAATAGCTTCAAACGCTTTCGGAACGGGAACGACATCATGCTGAATGAAATTGATTCAGACCTGATGAAGGAATACGAAGCCTATTTGAAATCTCACGGCGTAGCCATGAACACCGTTTCCTTTTATAACCGGATTCTCCGCGCCGTGTATAACCGAGCGGTGGAAAAGGAAATGACCGTGCAACGGTATCCTTTCAAGCATGTCTACACCGGAATAGACAAAACGGTCAAGCGTGCTCTCCCCTTGAAAATTATTAAAAGGATTAAGGAACTGGATCTGCCGCTCAAGTCCTCATTGGATTTTACAAGGGACATGTTTCTGTTTTCATTTTACACACGCGGAATGTCGTTCATCGACATGGCATATCTCAAGAAGAAGGACTTGCAGAACGGCATCCTTTCCTATCGCAGACGAAAGACGGGGCAACAACTGTTCATCAAGTGGGAAAAATCCATGCAGGAGATTATCGACAAATACCCAGCAAATGAAAACAGCTATCTGCTGCCAATCATCAAAACAGACCGGAACGAACGGTTGCAATACAAAAATGCGCTCCGTTTGGTCAACAACAAGCTCAAGGAAATATCCGTATCAATCGGCTTACAATCCAAGCTCACGATGTACGTCAGCAGGCATTCATGGGCCAGTATCGCCAAAAGCCAGAACATTCCCCTTTCGGTCATCAGTGCGGGCATGGGACATGATTCAGAGAATACTACACGGATCTATCTTGCTTCTTTAGATAATTCAATGATAGACAAGGCTAATGAATTAATATTAGGGAAATTATGAATTTAGAATAATCAAGTAAAATACGTTATCTCTTCCTAAGAGGGAGATTTATGTTTGCAAAAGTATGAAAAAGAATACAAATCAAAGTGTTTTTTTTCGAGAAAAATATTTTGTTATGTCTCAAAAACATAAAAATGTTAGGCAGAAATATTATTATTAAATTATAAATCGTTGATTATTATAATATTATACCCATAATCTCCCTCTTAGGAAGAGGTGGATGTTTTTTTAATATGAAATAAAAATATATTTATATGAATAAGATAGCCAATAACCATTCAATTTGGGAGGAAGAGCATTCTGGAAGGAGAAGAGTTTGTATGTTAATGATAACCCATGCCTGTAATCTTAATTGCAGTTACTGTTACGAATCTCACAAACAAAATGCTTATATGCCCGTCGAATTGGCTAAAGAGATTATTTCAAAAGAGGCTTCATTTATTAAAGAAAGTGATAAGTTTGATGAAATTCAAGTAGATTTTATGGGTGGTGAGCCTCTTATGAACTTTACTCTGATCAAAGAGATAGTTGAATGGCTTGAAGGAGGTGGAATAGATGTTCCGTGGATATGTTTTGCTTCGACGAATGGTACTTTAATTGACCACGATATGAAAGAGTGGTTAAAACAACATAAACAATATATGGTACTTGGAGCAAGTTATGATGGTACAAGTAAAATGCAATCTAAAAATAGGGGAACTGACCGTTATGACATAGATTTAGACTTTTTTCACGAATTATGGCCAGCTCAAACTTTTCAAATGACCATTTCTAAAGAAACATTACCATTTCTTGCAGATGGTGTTCTTTCTGTACAACATAAAGGTTACGAAATTAATGCTGCATTAGCTCAAGGTGTCAATTGGTCAATAGAAGATGCAAAACTATACCGGAAACAGTTATGCTTGTTAAAAGATGCATACTTGAAAGATTTACAATTGAAGCCCTTAAACCGGCTTATCAGATATGTAGACGTATTCAATCTTGCCCCTACAGAACGCAGGCAAATTCATGGATGTGGAAGTGGATTAAACATGGTAACTTATGACATTGATGGAAAAAAGTATGGTTGCCATATGTTTACTCCCATAGTTTTGGGAACAGATAAGGCTATTGGTGTTGATGCCGTTGAATGGGAAAAGTCTGATTTAATGGCAGACCCATATTGTGAAACGTGCGTTCTTAGAAGGTTTTGTCCCACTTGTCCCGGTTTCAATTATAAATATCGTGGGCACTTTGCTTCCCGAGATAAACGCTGGTGCCCTTTAGTTCTGGCAGAAGCAATGACTGCTTGTGAATTTCAGATAGAAAGAATCGCTATGATGGATAACTTGTCTGCAGAAGATGCAGAACATGCACAAACTGCAATTAAAGCATACAATGTGCTTAAACATCTTGATTTGGAAAAAAGCGTTAGTCCGTACATAATAGCGTAGGTTCTAAAAAAATAGTTATATCAAATTATTTTTTTTAAGATAAAAGGCTTACAGCCTATTTAAAATCAATTATTAACAAATTTAAATTAGGAGGACTTCATTATGAAAATGAATCTTGAAGCACTTAATGCTTTGGAACAGAAACTTGCTGAATATAGCAAGGTAAATGGTCCGATTGCAGAGCACATGGCTCAGAACTCAAACACTTGTACTGATTGTTATCAGACTGGTGGCGGTGGTTGCAAGGGCACTTGCCGTGGTACTTGTGGTGGTTCTTGCAATGGTCGTTAATTTAAATGACTATAGACCACTATTTAAAAAGGGGCGGAGGAGAAATCCTCCGCTTTTATTAAAACCCTTATGTTTGGAATGACTATGGTTAGGACAATTTTATTATTAGTTTTCGCATGTATATCTATGAGTTCGTACTCACAATCGACAGGCGGCGGGGTGTATGTATTTGAGCGTGCATATGATGCGAATGGGAATGAAACTAAAGATGATGGTGCTCATCCTCAAAAAATTATGGTGACTATAGTTTCCATGTTTGGTTGCAACGCTTCCTATCTTGAATATAACCATATAGTCGGAATGTGGCCGTCTGCATATAGTGCAATGACCTTTAATCATGCAGGAGTAAATAATGGATGGCATATATTCCGATTGGATTTGGGCATGATGGGTACAAATTTTTTGTATGTATATCGTGACTATTCGCGTGTAAGAGTGGCAATGTCCTTTTACAAGGGGAAGTTCTATCAATATCGAAAATTTATAGAAGGAGAAGATATAAATACAATACCGACAAGATAGCTTTTGTGACTATTATTTGTTGGTTTGATTTAAGAATTATGTGAACGTCTGTAAAATACAATAAGATAAAATGAAACGGTCTATACTTCTTTTAATTAGTCATAGTTGCAATCTTACCTGCAAATATTGTTATGAAAGATTTAAGGATTCCAGGAAAATGACTCTTGATAGAGCCATTGAAATTCTTGAAAGAGAGTTTTCCGAGGATGCCGAAGGAATAACAAATGTTGATTTATTGGGAGGTGAACCACTTTCCAATTATTCGATAATACCCCATATTTGCAAATGGATATGGGAACACAATCCCCAAATGCAAATATTCATCCGCACTAACGGAACTCTTTTGTCTGGAGAAATGAAAAATTGGTTTTCACGTCATAATAAATTATTAGGCCTTGGATTGAGTATTGACGGTACGCCCGAAACCAATTATTTCAACCGTGGTGTAAAAGAAGCTGATCTTGATTTCTTCTATCAATATTGGCCAGACGTTCCGGTAAAACTAACCGTATTCCCTCAAAGTGTAGCTTCATTGTTCGATTCTTTGGTTTACCTTTATGGGAGAGGCTTTAATGTGACCGGCGGACTTGCGCAAGGAGTAAAATGGAATAAGGAAGCATGTTCAATATTGAACCGACAAATGGAAAAACTGGTGGATTATTACCTCTCCAATCCGCAAATTTCCCCAATAGAGCCTCTTTTCGCTTTGGGATTTGAACATGCCTTCGAGATACCGACATCCGGACAACCGTCTGAAAAACCGTGTTGGGAAAGACAGATAGTTCATACTTTTGACTGCGAAAAAGAAATGCTTCCGTGTCATATGTTCTCTACCATAGTACAGGGGAAAGAGAAAAGAAGTTCGATTCTGAAAGCAGCAGCCGATCTAAAAGAAGAAAAAATAGATGCTTCATGTAGGGAATGCCCGATTCGGTGGAGTTGCACCAATTGTATGGCAATGAATTATCAACACTTTGGAGATTTCGGTATAAATATCAATAAACAGTATGCGTGCTCAGCACATAAAATAACCGCATATTGGTCCGCTTCACTTCTGGCTTCATTTGCGATAAAGAACCGAATTGACTTCTCTGCGAGTGAAAAAGTTAATGCTGTCAGAAAGGCTATAGATTATTTAAAAATATATGAAAATGGAAAATGGATTTCCTAAAATAAATTTTTCTGATTCAATCAATTCATCATCGATCAAGAGTTTCATTCATACTCTTGAAGATTTGTGTGCCCAACATCCGGAGGCCAAGACTTTAGTTATTAATATTTCTTCTCCGGGAGGTGATGTCGATGTGGCAATTGAAATGTTCCATTTTCTGCGCAATTTAGATTGTGAAATTCAAACGGTAAATACTTCCTATGTAAATTCCGCTGCTGTCCTTATATATTTGGCCGGTGATGTAAGAATCTGCCACTCGGGATCAACCTTTTATATTCATTCCATTTCCAAACGACTCAAAGGCGTTTATGATGTCCAGAGCCTTTTGAGGGAAGCTAAAGAAATCAGTGCGAATACAGATATTGTAACAACTTTGCTTGAACAGCGCACAAAAAAGAGTAGGCGCTATTGGAAAAATCTGATGTCAAAAGGCTGTATTTTGAAAGCTGATCAAGCTGTAAAGTCGGGGCTTGCTTCTATTATCATCAATAATTGACCGCCTATGGTTTCCTCTATAAAATGGCTTTGGGAATATTCCACCGGTTTCAGAATCAGACTACTCATTATTATTCTGCTTAGCATCGGCAGTGTGTGCGCTTCGCTTGCATTTGTGGAATCCACGAAGGTTTTCATTAATGATGCGGTCGAAGGGAAAAACCTTATTGCCATAATGATAGCCATTTTAATAGGGTTAAAGGTTATACAATTGGTTTGCGAACAAGGAGAAATCTATCTTCGCTCCCTGACAAGGGTAAAGTTAGAAAACTCTTTGGAATTAAGGATGTTTTGCGCTTTAAGTGACAGCAAAATACAAGCCAAACAAAGATTTCATTCCGGAGATGAGATATACCGGCTTTCCAGCGATGTCGGGGTGGTGGCAGAGAGTGTGGCGTTTACATTCCCTATATTAGTGTATTCCATCGTGCAATTGATTGCGACTTGGGGATATTTGATAACTATGCAACCTCTTTTAACTATGGCTATCGGTCTTATTGCACCCATTATCGTGTTTGCCGGGTATCATTATACCCGTCTTCTTGTTCCGGTTTCACGAAAGGTACGGCAAGAAGGCAGCAAGGTCAATGAATATATCCAAGAACATCTGCAACATCATGAGCTTATTTCCACGATGGGGCAAAATAAATATGTTCAAGCACAAGTAGGAAACCTCCAGAACTCTTTTTTAGAAACATTAAAATCTCAGATACGCTTTACTATCGGTGCTGATTCTCTTACCGAAGTAGGATTTGCTTCGAGCTATTTAGCCGTGTTTATCTGGGGAATTTATGGAATAAACAATAATACAATATCCTACGGTGAGTTCTTGGTTTTCATTCAGCTTGTAGGACAATTACAACGCCCCATATTCCTTTTTAAAGACCAATATCCTTCTTGGATTACAGCGTTTGCCTCTGTTGAGCGCCTAATGGAAATAACATCGCTTCCCAAAGAAGAGGAATATGACGATAAATGTTTGCTGAAGGGTATTCCCGGTGTTCGTTTTTCCAATGTATCGTTCCGATATTCGGAAGATAAGAGATGGATTTTTAAAGATTTTAATTATGACTTCAAGCCGGGAAGTATCACTGCAATCTTAGGGGAAACAGGTGCAGGCAAAAGCACTCTGATAAAAATGATTCTTGCAATCCTTTCTCCTCAAAGAGGTGAAGTGTATATATATAGCAATACAGCAAAAGAAAAATCCGTTAAAGCAAGCCCCCGCAGCCGTTGCAATTGTGTATATGTTCCTCAAGGCAACAGTATAATAAGCGGAACGATAAGGTATAATCTGCTTTTAGGAAATATGAACGCATCGGAAACTCAGATGAAAGAAGCCCTTTATTCGGCTTCTGCCGAATTTGTTTTCAATGACTTTCCAGACGGATTGGATACCGTAATAGGAGAAAGAGGCTTAGGTATTAGTGAAGGACAGGCACAGAGAATAGCTATTGCACGCGGACTTTTGAGAAGCGGAGGATTACTGCTTTTGGATGAACCGACTTCAGCACTTGACCCTGAAACGGAACGGCTATTCATCGAACGATTAGTAAAAAAATCAATGAATAAAACTGTCATAATCATTACCCATAAGCCTGAAATATGCAAATATGTATCAGATATGGTCACTATTCGCATTCATTGAGTAAAGAGCAGAATATAATGATATATGGAATAAATAATTACTAATTTTAAATATAATAGTAGTATGAACGAAAATATTAGGAAACTATGTGCTGGCGGGATCTTTTGCCTATGGGGGACTGTGACACTCTTTGCACAGGACACTGCACACACCAACTTGGAATTGGATTACGAGACTGATAACCGTACAGTGGCAATACGTGAAGCTACCTATCAGTCGGACAAGACACGTACCATTAAAGGTGTGATTCTCGATGCAAAAACTCAAGAACCTTTAATCGGTGCGAGTGTAATGGATGTGCACAATCAGAAAGGGACTGTAACCGATTTAGAGGGACAGTTCACTTTGGTCGTAAATGAAAATACCAAAAAATTGGAGATCTCATTCATCGGTTACAAGACTTCAAGCATAAAACTCGATAATCGTAATACGCTAAGGATATTATTGGATGAAGACAGCCAATTGTTGGATGAAGTCGTAGTAACCGGTATTCAGACAATTGAAAAGGGACGTGCGACGGGTGCTTATAATATCGTGAACCAAGAGGACATGAAGAATATATATTCGACCAGTCTGAGCGAAAAATTGGAAGGTGCAGTACCGGGACTTTATTTGGATAAAGATAATAATATGACTATCCGAGGATTGAGTACCCTGAATGCGAATACTAAACCTCTTATTGTTGTTGATGGCTTCCCACTGGAAAGTTCCGAGCTAAACCTGAATCCGAACGACATAGCACAAGTTACCGTATTAAAAGATGCTGCATCAGCTTCTATCTGGGGGATTCGTGCAGCCAACGGCGTAATTGTTATCACTACCAAGCGAGGAGATAAAGGACGTGTAAGTGTGAACTATTCCGGTACGCTGACATCCAGTGGTGCTGTGGATTGGGATGACCTACATATCTTGTCTTCTGACCAATATGTGAAAGCAAGGTTTGAAAGCATTCTTGACCAAGGTATAAGCGGCGCAGCATATAACGGATTGAATGAGTTGGAGAAAATCTACAGCCAATACAATCAAGGCAATATAGCCTTGGATAATGCATGGTCGCAAGTGAATGAACTGGGCAGATTTAACAATGCCAAACAGATAACAGATAATTTTTATCGCCACGCATTTACCCAGCAACACAATGTTTCTTTATCAACAGGAGGTGAACGCTCGTCTACTTATTTGTCTTTCAGCTACGACCAAAGCAAGACACATGAAGTGGGTAATGAGTATAATAAATTCAATTTATTGGTGAACAATGACTTCAAATTGCATCGAACATTCACTGTAGCTGTCGGTTTAAGAGGAACTTATCGCAATTCCAAAAACAACAGTATAGATATGACTGGTTATGAACCGTGGCAACGCATCTTAAATGATGATGGCTCTTATTACAATGAGTACAATGGCGTATCAGAGGAATGGGCTTCGGATTGTCTGGCTTTAGGTATGCGTGATTGGCATAAGAATACACTTGAAATGATGCGGATGAATGATAACCGTACCAAAGATTATAACTTGTCTACCACACTAAAGCTGAATTGGACTCCGATTGAGGGGGTGGAAATCAGTTCGCAAGGTAGTTACGAGTTCGGTCATACACAGGGAACACAATTCTATTCGGAGGAACATTATACAACTCGTGACTTAATAAATAGATTTACGGAAGTTGAAGTTGTAGATGGACATCCTGTCGCCATTCTCGAAAACCATCTGCCTACCAGTGGAGGTATTAAGAACCTAAACGATATCCATCTTTATTCTTATTCAATTCGTAATATGATTTCATACACTGACTCATTCAAAGATTTTAATTATAAAGTAATGGCAGGTAATGAAATATATTCGTTGGAAGGAAATAATTATTCTAATTGGTTGTGGGGCTTTGATCCGGATTTGCTGACTTCACAAAGTATCAATCTGGCTGCACTTCAAAGTGGAATTTACGGATATAATGGACGCACTCAGAATTTGGACGAAAGCTATTCTCCCACTTATGCCGAAACTTTGGAACGATACGTTTCCTATTTTGGAACAGTAAATGTTGGCTACAAAAATAAATACGATGTATTTGCCAGCGTTCGTCTCGACCAAACAAATCTACTGACCAATGCCAGCAAGTTCCGTAATAATCCGTCTTGGTCTGTCGGTGGAAAATGGGATATTCATAAAGAACAATTCTTTAAAGCAGACTTTGTAAATGCATTGTCATTACGTGTGTCTTACGGTCTGACTGGAAATATCGACAAAAGTACAGGTCCTGATATTGTTGCGGAAGCCTTGTCAGATTATTCTATTCCGTCTTTGAATTATTTAATGGTTACCAATCCAGCCAATCCACAGTTAGGCTGGGAGAAAACTTACAGTTGGAATGCAGGTGCTGATTATATGTTGTTTAATAACCGCATTTCAGGTAGTGTAGATTTCTATCATAAACTTTCCAAGGGCTTGTTAGCGGATGTTGACATTGATCCTACTACCGGTTGGAGTAAGATTTTCAAAAACTCGGCTACCGTCCGAAACGTGGGTTTTGATCTGGCATTAAATGCAAGAATCTTGACTGCAACTCCTGTAAAATGGGATATGACCTTAAACTTGTCATACAATAAAAACTGTGTGACAGAAATGAACTATGCTCCCAGCCGTAGAGGAGCTTCCAAAGGTAATCCGATGAAAGGACAGCCAATCGGATACATCGCAGTTCATCGCTATGGTGGATTAGACGAAAACGGAGAACCTACATTCATGAAAAAAGGGGATAATACCAAATATTCTTATACGGAATTAAACTCGCTCGCACTTGAAGACTTGGAGTTTGTCGGTACAACCAATCCTCCTGTTTTTGGTAGCCTTTCCAGTAACCTTACATATAAGGACTTTACTTTAAGTTTTATGATAACGTATAAATTCGGGAATAAAATGCGGTTACCCGTTCCTTCTTCTTCCACTACTGGATTATATAGTGAATGGTTTGGAGAAGAATTTCGCTGGGTGGAAGGAAGCGACAATTCAAATAAATGGGTTCCGAAGCTCTATACTGCCGGATGGGCGCCGACCAACCGTGACGATTGCTTATTATTCAGTGATAAGATGATTGACAAAGGTGACGCCATCTATTTCAAAAGTATCAGCCTGACTTATAATGCCACTCGCCTATTGAATTGTATCGGGTTAAGAGGTGGTTCCATCAGTATAGGCGGGGAAAATTTGGGATTCTGGGCAGCCAACAGATACCATCTTGATCCAGACCAATTGATTAGCGGTATAAACTCGTGGGAGAATAGTTGTGGACTCGGAAAAAGCCCCCGTCTCGTTGTAGGATTGAACATAAATTTTTAAATTATAGAGCGTTATGAAAAAATATATATTACTACTCATTACATTATTTAGTTTGAGTGCTTGTCAGGACTTTTTGGATGAAACTCCTAAAGGCACACTTATTCCCAAAACTGTGAATGATTTCGGGATGATATTGGATAACTACAGCTATGACAATTATATAGCTTACGGGCAGTCCCTAACAATGATAATGTCAGATGACTTCACAATCCCTGACGACAAGGCATACAAATTCGCTTCTTGGGGAATAAATGCTTATAGCTGGGCAGACCACCTATTCAGCGTGAGCGACGATGAAGACTGTTATACTAACTTCTATCATGTAATTTACCTATGCAATTACATCTTGAATAATTTGGACGATGCCTCTGACGGTGCAGAATTTACCCGGTCATACGTTGAAGGTGCAGCCAGATTTCATCGCGCCTTTGCCTACTTCAATTTGGTAAATCTATATGCTAAGCATTATGATAAGAATACGGCTGATACAGATTTAGGAGTACCTTTGATGTTGGAAGCAGACCCCAATCTAACAACAGGAAGAGCAACGGTACAACAAATTTACGACCAGATTTTCACCGACCTCAATAAAGCAAAAGATTTGCTTACCGAAGAAAAACCAAAATATCCTTTTCGTCCTGGACAGACAGCTGTATATGCCTTGTTAGCCCGAATTTATTTGTACCAAGGTGACTATAAACTCTGTATGGAAGCAGCCCGTACTGCACGGGAACAATGGAGTAAACCATACGATTATAATGGGTATGAGTTGGAAGATGTCAATCCGGATTTCGGTATTAAAGGATATCCTTCTAACCGTTGGGAGGAAGCCGATATTATATGCTATAAAGGAGAGGGATATGGACCCAATGAGGAAGGCGATTATAATTTATCAGAAGACTTGATCTCCCTGTTTGACAAAGAAACCGATTTGCGCTGGAAACTGTTTATTACTTCTTATCCTTTTTTCTCGGGTGATGATTCTCAAGGAGATACCCCCAGAACTGCTTTCTCATTTCCCAATAATCGCGGACTCAATGTCGGTGAACTCTATTTGACGGAAGCAGAAGCCTGCGCACGTGAGAACGAAATAGATGATGCACTCTATCTTCTAAATGAAGTAGCGAGAAATCGCCATGTGGCTGGAACCTATCAAGATGAAACAGAAAGAGACCCGGACAAATTGCTGGAGCTGATATTGGATGAACGCCGCAGAGAATGTATTTGCAAAGGTACTCGCTGGTTTGATTTGAAGCGTCTGAACAAAGACCCACGTTTCGCTAAAACTATCACACATACGCTTTATGGCGAAACTTATACACTGACACCGGATGACAACCATTATGTGCTGCCTATACCTTTGATTGTGATTAGTCAAAATCCGCAGATCGAACAAAATCCGAGATGAATCGCACTAAGTTTCATTGACAGGACGCAATTGGGTGATTTTAATTTTTTCTATAGAATTGCTATAATATTACACGAATCGGCCTGCCTATCTATTTTTATGTGGTAATGGACATGGACTATTAATTCAAATTCATGATTATGTTTATGATGAATAAAAACATTGTAACAAACTTGCAATATCACCGTGTTCTTGTAATGTGGAAAATGATATTATTAGCATTGCTATTATTGACGGTATCGTGCAAATCGCAAAAGACTATTACAAGAAATATTGCTTCACAAACAATTATATGTGGAAAATGTCAAGGTTCAGGAGAAGAAAGATTCTGTCCCAAGTGTGCCGGTACAGGACAAGTTATTCCAAACTCCAAAAGAGGTCCAGACTGGGCTGTTGGAATCTGTCCCATATGTCATGGTAGTGGACGAGCATTTGTTCGTCCTTGTGAGTTATGTAATGGAACAGGAGAAATTTCAATAGCTAATACCTCTCCCAAATAGTAAGTCCACTTTTCATAACGAAAGATAAAAATAGGTAATGATTTTGTCTCTCGTATTTCTAATTTGAATTAGACTATAGATGAAAAACTCTGCAAGGATAGAAAAAATGTTTGATAGTATAAACACTTGAAGAAAGAACGAAACTAAAAAAAACAAAAATGTAGTATCTACTAATTTAGTAAGAATAAGTTTCCTACTTTACTATGATTAGTAAATACTACATTTAGTATCATCTTGTTTTCAGACGATTGCTATCTTATCAGAAGGGCAAATCCTCCTTTTCGTCCTGCGGGAAATCTGCAGGAGGGACGGGTGCGCCGTCTGTTCCGCTTACTGCATTGTCCTCTCCGGCTGCCGCGCCTTCCCGCCTTCCGGTATTGATAAAGGCAAGGCTCTCTGCCGTAATGGAGAGCTGTATCTGGCTCTCGCCGTTCTTGTCTTTCCACAGGGAAGATGACAGCGTGCCGTCAACAAGTATGAGTCTCCCTTTCGTCAGATATTCGGACAAGCGGATATGGTTGTCCTTGTTGCTGCGTACCCTTATCCAAGTGGTGATGTTTTGCCCCTTTGAATAATCGTCAACGGCTATGTCCATAGCCATGAATGAGCCGTGTGCTCCTGAAATTACTTGGCAGTCTTTGCCGATGCGTCCGATAGTGTGAACATGTAACATAATAGAAAATTGTTTGTGGCAAGGTGGTTGGTCCTGCCGTTACCTAACTGTTTATTTTTTCCCTCTTTTCGGTTCCTTTCTCTGCCTGAACCGTTCCGGGATTTTATAGATGCGGTACCCGGCTGCCGGTACAGCTTCATACGACGGCTTTTCTTGCCAATTACTCTTCGTAGAAGGAAGAATTTGCAAGAAATACACTTCAAGCCGCCGGATCAAGCGCGGCAGCCTACCTTTGCATCTGAAAAATCGGACGGCGACGGCAGAGAGGAGACCGTAGAGGTTATACATATAATTGATGATATAAAGGGAAGTGGGCTTCGCCCAAGTATAAGAGCAGAGAAAAAGAGAGAGGTATAAAAGGAAACCGCCAACGGAGTTGCGGTAATTTACAAACGGGTATCGTGCCTTTCACCGACGATGTTGTCATAGGCACGATACCTTATCATAGCTTATTTTGTCAGAACCGGTATCTCAAAGGGAGGAATGCAGCAAATCGCCCATCCTTTGTTCCGGCAAAGCACAAAATCCTCTGACGATAGTATCTCCGTTTACGCTTTCAAGTCTGGCGAACATTTGCAATGCGTCAAATCCTCTGTCGAACTGTTCCATGATGACAGCGGGGGCAAAATGGATAATCCCGTGAGAATAGTTTTTCGATGTACCAATCCACCCGCGTAAATAATCATCGAAACGCCCATCCGCTTTTGACGCATAGAACTCTTGTGAATGGGAACTGCAAATGCTTTTGCCGTATATTTCGTCTCCCAATATTAAAGTTCCCGTTTGCGGGTTGTACATAAAACGCCGATTGGTTATTTGAAGAATGTCTATGATTTCCCATTTTGTGTTGATAACCATCAGGATTTTTTCAACTTGCCTTTTCATGCGTTTGCCTGTTTTGCAATTTTTCTTGTCCATCACTTGTCTTTTATGCCGTGAAACATCTGCTTTTTTACCCTTTTTTCGATTCTTCTCTCTGTCTGAACCGTTCCGGGATTTTACAGATGCGGAACACGGCTGCCGACAGGGCTTCATACGGCGGGTTTCCCGGCCAATTACTCTTTTGGAAAAAGGAAGAATTTGCGGGGAATACACTTCAAACCGCCGGATCAAGCATGACAGCCGACCTTTGCATCTGGGAAACCGGACGGCACCGGCAGAGAGGAGACAGGAACAGGCCGGTAAATATGATGGTAAAAAGGGAGTACGGCTTTGCCGGTATAAATGCAGGGGAAACGAAGTAGAAAAGGGTCCGGCTTGGGCGGGTCAGGCAAGGGTCTGCCGGGGCAAACATGAAAGGGATTCTCCTTATCCGCGCTCCACGCCTGAATTTCGACCGGGCGGAATGAAAGCGCGGAGCGAATAAGAAGTATCGCCGTTTGCCCTTGACGTGGCAGGTCACAAGGGAAAGATACGGAACAGAGGCGGAAAGTCCGAAACCAGCGGCATAAAGACCGGTCGGGCTGTGGAATACCGTGTTGTTTCGACAGGTCGAAGCTCCGGCATGGAACGGCACGATCCGGGCTGCCGCCGGTTTTGAACGGCCTCCCGTACCTTTCCCTGACGACTTGTTACGGCACAGACTTTCCACTGGTTCACGGGGTTGGGAGAGCCGGCGTATAATAGGGAAACAACCTGAAGGTAAAGAAGGAGTAATCGTACTATAAAAGGTATCGGTTGCCCCGCAATCCGTCCGGAGGGCTTTCGCCCATCGGACAGACCACAGAGGTTATCGGCTTATAGTTTGGGCTTGTTCTTCGGGAGAATGGGGCAAGAGAGTATTATTCTGTAAAATGGCCCCAGCTCGGTCTTTACCGGGTCTTTCGATACCAAGAATGTCGCACTCTCCTTGACTTTCGCTATATCCAAAATGGTCTTACAGATGTACTTATTCCTCAAACGTGTTCCTCCCCTGTTGAACTGCAGAGGGAAACCTCGCTTGTCAGTGGTTTTGTGCAGAAACCACTCTTTCGGGTTGTTTTCATCACAGCCAAACTCCAGTCGGTCGTTCATCGTGATATTCATTTCTTTTGCCAATTTGGTGGATAGATACATGTTGCCGGTAACGCTGTTGAACCTTATGCTCCTTTTGCCTACACGGTTTTCTCTTGTCCGGCAATTCTCGACGTTGTAAATTACAAATTTCATTTTCTTGAATTATTTACGGGTTATACAAATTACATGTTTACGTGGGCGTACCTTTTGGAAAATCCTTCGTGATTGCGGATAGTGTCGGTTATATCGCTTATTCTCCGGTGTATCGCACTTGCGGAAATGCCTGCATAGGCGGAAAGGTGTCTGTATGAACATTTCGCCTCGTACTCTTTCAGCCTGAAAAGCTCGTAGTCCGTTTGGGGATATTTCTTCTTCACAAACAGCAGTATGTCATACACCAGCTTGTCGGAAGCTGCCAGCACCTCGACGGACGGTGTTTCTTCTTCCTGCATGAGCAAAAAGAAATGTTCGTTGTCGGGGAAACAGTAACAACTATCCTTGTGAATACATTTCAGTTTGCACTTCTTGTACACGCCGAAAAAATAAGGCTCGAAGCTCTCGACAGGTATTTCCGAAATCACGACTTCCCGTTTCATCGCCAAATAGGCGTCGTGAAAGGCGTCCTCGTGCAAGTAACGTCCGAATATGTTACGCAATCTCTGATAGTTGTAAACGAACCAGTTGTCAAAAAGCGAATTTCTTTTCATGTTTCAATTTGTTTTTAAGTTTTTTTTCCCTCCGGTTCGAGCGATTACCGGAAAGTTCGATTCTTTTTTCTGCCTCGTCTTTGCATCACGGGGTTTGCGGCAAGGATTCCATGAAAAATACGCTTGGAATGGAATGAGAAGGAAGATTTTTCATCAGGAAAATCGAAGATGGGCCTTGAGGCAAAGTTTTGAGATGCAATCAACTTTGCGGAAAAAAGTGTCGGGCTTTACGGTCGTCGGTTCGTGATGGCATCTCAATCTACAAGAGGAGGAAGCGGAAGCCTGTCTATAAAAGACAAGGTGTACGGTATAAAAGGAGTGGTTGGAGGTACAAGGGGGAAGATTCCGTTATAACCGGGTATGGCCGTCGGCAGACCGGAAGGTGAAAAAATCCCCCTGTCCGGTCGTTGTAACCGAACAGAGGGAAAAGGTTAAATCTATGAATTACGGTCAGGCCGCTTTGTCGTTGGCCTCGTGTTCGGAAAGGACGGGCTGTGTGCGTTCCGCCTCTTTCATGCTTTCGTCGATACGGTGCTGTAAAGCGTTGCACTCCTGCTTGAGCCTTGCCAACTCGTCCGCCTTGCTCCACTTGCGGGCGATGATTCCCTGCAAAGCGGGTATCTCGCTCTCCAGCTTGGCTATCTTCTGCCGTTGTTCCTCAATCATGCCGGGCAGCTTGGCGAGGGCGGCTTGCGGGTATCGGGAGGATTCCACGAAGCCCAGAGGCAATGCTCCCGATATGCCGCAACGGTATTTCAACCCGCTTACACCCTCGACGAGGAACGTGTTGCGGTAGAATGTACCGCCCATGTCATATTCACTGTACACCGACAGGTTCAATCCGGCATACGTGCCTATCGTACCGATTGCGCCGTTGCGGTAAGTCTTGGCAATGCGGTGCAGTTCCCGTCCGGTCTCTTCCGCCGTGGCCTGCGACAGGTTCAACAGCCGGGTTGTCCGGTCTCCCGTGTACGAGGTGATGTATTCCCAGTCCTGCGTCATATGTGCCGTCGCATTTTCGGCCTTTGCCATGTCTTCCCGGTTGGCGGCAATCTTGCGCTCGGCCCTGATACGGTCTTTCTTGAAAATGGCCTGTTCCTTTTCGAGCTGCATAATCTTGTTGTCGAGTTTCGTTTTCTCCAACAGGTCTGTATTTCCCGACAAGAGAGCCACGAACTCGGCGAAGTTCATGCCGTTGTCCTCGTCCATAGCGTCCTCGTCGATACGGCGCACGGCAATCGTGCCGTTGTTAATCTGGTTGATGAACATCTGTTTGTTCTTCAACAGGTTGAACTTGTAAGCGTCGAGCGTCTTTTCCGTACCGTAAATTACCACGTCCACGGTATTGTTTCCCCAGAGCTTGACGGTGTTGCCTTTGCGTACCGCCCTGCCGTTACGCTGCTCCATGTCGGCGGGGCGCCAGGGTATCTCCAAATGATGCACCGCCACGGCCCTCTCTTGGGCGTTTACTCCCGTTCCCAACATCGAGGTAGAGCCGAACAGCACCCGTACCCTGCCGCTATTCATGTCCGCAAAAAGTTTCTTTCTCGCCCGTTCGGTCTTGGCGCACTGGATAAACTGGATTTCGTCGGCGGGAATCCCCATTGCCACCAGCTTGTCCTTGATGTCGCTATAGATGTTCCACTCGTTCGGCTTGTAAGTGGAAAGGTCGCTGAAGACGAACTGCGTGCCCCGGTTGGCGGTCGAACGCAGGTAGTAGTCGTAGATTGTCCGTGCGCAGATAGAAGCCTTGTTGTTCCCGTCGTTGCTGAACTTGTCGCCCAGCAAGCGCATATCGAGAGACATCTTGCGTGCCACGTTGGTAGCGACAAGCATTTTCGCCTTGTTGAGATTGTCCGGTCGCGGAATATCCAGCCCCAAGTCTTCCCACTGCCCGCTGTGTGCAAAGGCGACGAGCCGTCCGATCATTTCTTCTTGCTGGATAGTGGGCGCATGGGAAAGGAAACGCACGTTTTTCTCCGGTACGTCGAGGTTTATCATATCGGCGGTACGATAGTCGGTAATCTCCCGCAGGAACATCGCCAGCTCCGGCACTTTGATGTAAGTGCGGAAACGCTCTTTGCGCTTTATCGTGCCCGTTACGTTCAGCTCGTAGTCGGCGGTCTTTTTCGTGAAGATAGCCGCCCAAGCGTCGAAACAGCTTACTTGTTGCCGTTTGAGTTCCCTTGGACGCAGGTATTTGAACATCACGTACAGTTCGGTCAGCGCATTGACGACCACCGTACCCGACAGGAACGTAGCCCCCAAATCCTTTCCCGTGCGGCGTTGAATATCCCGAATGGCAAACAAAAGGTTCATCGCCCTTTGCGAGCCTTGCGCATTGCCGATACCCGCTACTCTCGTGTGGCGTGTCTGGAACATCAAATTTTTATAGCAGTGGCATTCGTCCACGAAAATGTGGTCTATGCCCATCGAACGGAAATTGACGGCATCGTCTTTCCGGCGGTCTATCTTCATCTGCAATTCGGCGAGCTTGGCTTCAAGGTTCTGTTTCCGGATTTCCAGTCCTTTCTGCATCCTGCCGCTCCGGTAACGCATGGTGGATTGCTCCAACACTTCGAGGCTGCGTTCCACATCGGCCAGTTCTTCCGAGAATATGTCGTACATGGTTTCTTCGGATTGAGGAATCTTGCTAAACTGGTCGTGTGTCAGGATAATGCAATCCCAGTTGTTGTTCTTGATTTTCGAGAACACCTCTTTGCGGTTGGCGGGGGTGAAATCCTCCTTGCCCGGATAGAGCACCTTGGCCGTGGGGTATGCCTTCCGGAACGTGTCGGCAATCTCGTGCACATTGGCTTTCAGCCCGATAATGAGAGGCTTCTGCACCAGTCCGAGACGTTTCATTTCGTATGCGGCCACGCACATAATCATCGTCTTGCCCGTGCCGACCTCGTGCCAGCAGATACCGCCACCGTTCTGCTTAATCATCCAGATAGCGTCTTTCTGCGAGGGATAAAGTTCTTTGTACGGGAACTGCTCGAAAGAAAGTCCGGGGAATGTCTGCGCCGATCCATCGTAGTGCGGACGCACGTAACAGTTGAAACGCTCGTTGTATGTCCTTACCAGTTCGTCCCGGACTTCCAAAGGCTCATCGTCGAGCCACCGGTTGAAACGGTTTCTGATTTCCTGTATCTTGGTGGCGGCCTCCTGCATGGCTTCCTCGTCCGGCACACGTACTTTGCTGCCGTTCCGGTATTCCTCCTTCGTTATTTCAGGTACGGTATCGTGCAGGGCGTGTACAAACAAGTCCTCGCCGTTGTAATTGCGCACGGAATAGGTATTGTATGCCACGGGCGAATATCCTTGCAGCCGAATAAGGTAGGTATCGTTCACATCGAAATACATCACGTCTGCGCCCACCCCGAAGAGGTCGGAGGCGAAATCGGCGTACAGTTCCGTACTTATCCACCGCTCGCCCATGTTGATGTCGAGTTCTTCGTAAGGAATCGGTTCGGGTATGGCATCCTCCAGTGCCTTTGCGGACGCTTCGACCCATTCTTTCTCCTTACCTACAAGGTTCGGGAGAAAAGAAAGCGTCTCTTCCTGCTTGGCGATGATGTTTCCGGAGAGGAACTTTCCTTTGTGCTCCCATTCCCCACTGGCCGGATTGTAGAAGATTTCCCCTTGCAGGGCTTCGATGATTTCTTCTTCGTCCTTGCCTGCAGCCTGTGCGATGTACCCCATATCGACCTTGCCGTAAAAATTCAGACTGCTTGCCAGAGCTTCTATCGGCGTGAGTGTTTCCGTACCGTCTATCTTCTTGAAAGCGACGGGTTCACGCATGATGTCCGCCTTGAAGATGTCCTTGCCGACCTGCATTTCTATCGTGAATACCTCCGTGCCGAGGCTGTCGAGCATAATAAACTCCTTGTTGTCGTTGTCGTGGAAAAATCCCCACTTGGCAACAAAAGCGTCGTATAGGGCGTTGAGCTGTTTACGCAGTTCCGGGTACTCTTTTTGTTCTTCCCATTCCCTGCCGGACAGCTCGAAATACGCCTTGCGTATGGGAAAATAATCGGCGGCCCTGTCCGTGTTTACCTTGCCCTCGTCCACCGGCACGAAATCAACGGCTGTCTCCGTGTAACGGCTCGACTTGCGAAACCAGAGCGTACCTACTTGCCCCTCGAAAACGACCATTGCGCCGTTCTTCACCCATGTTTCCATGTTCTCCGTGTAGGCACGTATGCCTTTGACCGTCTGCGGCTCGCCGAAAAGAGACATCTGCACGGGGGCGTTGTCTTGGCCGTGATTGGCAAAAAGAGCCTTGCGGAAATAGCGGTCGAAGTCGTATTTGAGCAGTGCGGAAAGGTATTGGCACATGGCGTTTTCGTCGCCTAACCACTGGTATTTGCGGACGTACTTGCCGAACTGGTTCAACGCAATGCGGCTGTCCGTGGCAAGGGCTGTCTTTGGGAGGGTAAAGAGTTTATTCGCATAGTCGGTCAGCGTTCCCGCCATGTCGGCCTTTTCCTTGGAGACCTGCAAAAACATCTTTTCCCGTAACGAGAGTGTTGCTTTGCGGCTGTGTTTCTGGAATATCAAGAGGTCGCTTCCTACCTCTATGCCGCTTGTCTGCATGAAAAGGGTATCGGGCAGCCGTAAGGCCGTTATAAGGTCGGCATGATTGACGAGGTATTCGCGCACGAACTTGTTGCCCGGCGTGTCGGCAATTCCTCTCGGCGCAACGAACGCCAGCAGGCCGCCCTCGTTCAACAGTTCCATTGCCTTGACAAAAAAGTAGTTGTGTATGGTCTTGGCAGACTGTTCGTATATGCCGCCTTTCTTCCACATTTCCGCGTCGAATACCCGGAAATTGCCGAACGGGATATTTGAGGCGATAACATCGAAGCTCCCATGCTCCAGATGCTGGTCGGCTATCGTCTCGAAGCCTGCCGTTACCGTGGTCACCTCGTCATACAGAAGCGACAGGATAAGCCCCGTAAGACAATCTTTTTCAAAAGCGTAGCTGCGAGTGCCGGGCATGGCGACGGGCAGAAAGCCACCGATTCCCGCACTGGGTTCGAGAAAGGTGCTCATTTGCAGGCCGTTGTCCTTGAATGTGGCGTGTATCTGCCGGGTTACTGCGTCCACGAGGAATTTCGGTGTGTAAAAAGCGGTCAGGACGGAGGATTTTATACTGTCGATAACGGCTTGCCGCATGGCGTCGTCATAATAGGGATATGCGCCTATCAAGTCCTGCAGCTTGCGGATAGGCTCGGCCACATCATCGCTGACGGTATGCTCCGTTCCTATATTCAATACATCTTTAATCCCCCCGAAACCGGAATATCGGGATAATACCTCTTTCTCTTCGTCGGTGGCTTGTCGGTCGTCGATACGGATTTTCATTGCCGTTGCAATGGCTTCCACGTTTGCCACCAGTGATTTCAATTTGTTGTAACTCATAATTTAACCTTGTTTTTGTTTCCCTTTGTTCGGCCTGTTTGCGGCCTCCGGGATTATTTTTCTGCCTCTTGAAGGTGGCAGGGACAATCGGACAAGGCTGAAGCGAAAAAATACGCTCGACAACGGAGAGGAAGATTTTTGCGCCTCACTCGCGGCGCAGCCGGCATTGGCAAGATTGGAACTGCCGGATACCTTTGCGGAAAAATAATACCCCGCAGGCCGCTGCAAGGCTGGGCACGGAAACCGACAGCTAAAAGAGGGAGGAAGTAAAATACGTACAAGGGAGAAAGAACGGAACGGGTATATAAAAGGGAAGGTCGTTATAACAGGCATCATGCCGTCGGCAGACCGAAATGCAAAATCCGTATCGAGCCTTTACCCGATACGGATTATCTTCATCGTACAATCAATCAGTCGATGTCGTAGCCTATCATGTATTCATCATTGATAAGCAAATAGTAGTAACCGTTACCGCAATTACGGAACTCCTTGCTGAAGCCGGCTGCCATATCCCCGTTCTCGCGCGGTTCGCACCACAGCGTGCCGTCATAGCCACAGAAGTCAAAGCGATAAGTAGAAAACTTCTTCTTGTCTTTCATAGCTTGCCGGAAAAGGCTCATATTTCCTGTTCCACAATATTTTTCGATTGTGGAAAGCCGGATACACTGACCGTCTATGCGTGTGCCCGTCGTAATGCGGTTCTCGTAAAGGGATTTTTCCAAATCGGCCTTGGCGATTTTGCGCAGCCAGTCGTTCGTATGCGTGGCAAGCCGGGCAAGTTTCTGGTATTTCAAAATTAGTTTTCTGTCCGTGTCCACTGCCTGCTCCTGCCTTTGGGACGGGTAGTATATCTTCTCGATACTCGCCCAATTCGTAAAAATATAGCCTCTTTTCCGTTTTCCCGGTGCGACAATGCCGATGACATTTTCGTTACGGTTGATAAACAAACGCCTGCGTTTCCCCTCAATCTTTACATATAATGACGGAGGGTTTTGCTCGTTGCGGAGATAGGCTTCCGCCGGGTGAATAGTAACTGTTTCCATATCTGTAAATCATTAAATTTTGTTCTTCTCTTTGTTGATTTTTTGGGGCTACGGTTCAGGGCTTCGGGATTTCTCCCGTCCTTTGCAGTACCCCGTCCCGGTAGAACTCGATGTGTCCGGACTTGAAACCCATCTCGCCGAGGGCTATATACTTGATATAGTTCCGGTACTCGTTTCCTGAAAGGTTCTTTCCGCATAGGTTATTGAAAAACATCGGGATAGAAAACCCGTCCTCGCTTTTCAATACGGTCTTACCGTCTTGTCTGATTTCGTCTGTCATAACTGTTTTGTTTTAATCGGTTGAACACTGAAAGCTGTTTTTTCTTTCCCTGCTTTCGTTTGGCCGTGCAGGTCTGTTTTTCGGCTTTTTAAGGCAGAGAAAGGATAAAGCACCAGCATAATGAGCCAAACCCGGATAGAAAACCGACCATGTAATCGTCTGTTTTCGTCATCCGAATGAAATGCGGTTTGGTGTTTATGCGCTTTGTCCTATATTCGCCGACGAAAAGAGAAAGGCAGATCTGCCGGAAAAGGAAATAAGGACAGAACGGGATAACATGAGTAAAACCGGGATTCGGAGGTTGTGCTAATCGAAAAACATGTCATCAAGTGATATTTTTTTCGATTAGATATTGCTTTGTCGCAAAAAGAATTGTTTTTTGTGACAAAGCAAACATAGAATTAGTATTGTGACATGCAGCGTTTTCGAATACATTCATTACCTTTGTACTGCGTAAAAGTTCTCACTCCACTGCGTAAAATGTAATATTATGTATAAAAGGGCAGAATATCAGATAATTAAGGGAAGACTTGAAGAACAGAGAAGGTTTATTCAGGTTGTCATGGGTGCACGTCAGATAGGGAAATCAACCGTTGTGAAGCAGGTCTTGAAAGACTTGGAAGCCCCTTATCAGTTCTTTTCCGCCGACAATGTTCCAACAATGGGCAGTGCATGGATCTCAAACTGCTGGGCGGCTGTCCGTAGCCTGAAAGAGAGCAACGGCTGGGAGAGCATTGTCCTTGTCATTGACGAGGTACAAAAAATCACCAACTGGAGCGAGGTGGTAAAAAAGGAGTGGGACGATGATACGTTCCATGACCGCAATATCAAGGTGCTGCTACTGGGTAGCAGCCGCGTCCTATTGGAGAAGGGACTGTCGGAATCGTTGGCCGGGCGTTTCGAGGAAATCCGCATGAGCCATTGGAGTTACCGGGAAATGAGAGAGTGTTTCGGCTTGTCCCTCGACCGGTATCTCTTCTACGGCGGTTATCCCGGTGCGGCCTCTTTAATCGGCGACGAGGACCGCTTCCAGCAGTATATCCAGTCGGCTATCATCGAGGCGACGATCAACAAGGATATTCTGATGGATACTCCTATCAGCAAACCGGCGTTGCTTCGTCAGACGTTCGAACTTGGAGCTGCCTATTCCGGTGAATTGCTGTCGCTGAACAAGATGCTCGGCTCACTGCAGGATGCCGGCAATACGGCGACCTTGGCGGGATATATCAACCTGTTGGGGGAAAGCGGACTGCTGTGCGGGCTTCAGAAATTCAGCATCGACACGGCACGCCGTAAGGCAAGCATACCGAAACTGCAAGTTTACAACAACGCCTTGAAGATGGTGTACAGTCCTCTGACATTCGAGCAGGCACTTCTCGACCGCAAAGCATGGGGACGTATTTTCGAGTCGGGTATCGGAGCTTATCTGGTCAGTCAGGCATTCATCCACCGTTTTGAGGTGTTCTATTGGCGTGAACGTAACGACGAGGTAGATTTCATTCTCCGTAAGAAAGGGTCTGTCGTAGCCATCGAGGTTAAGAGTAATGCCGAGAAGCGGACAGAAGGACTGGATAAGTTCCGACAACTGTTCCATCCTACAGCGTCATTCATCGTCGGTGACGGAGGTATCGGTGCGAGTGAGTTTCTGGCGATGGATATAACGAAGTTATTTTAAGAAGGTATGCACGAGAGGGTTATTTTTCTGATTCTGCTGTGCGTCATCGGGATGCTGTGCACCGTCATCGGCTTCTGGCGACGGAAGACTGCAGATGCTGCGTTCGCAGCAGCACGGGCAGCCGCTACCGCCAAAGAGCGAGACCGTTATTGCCGTCTGGCGGTACTGGCGGGCCATCGGGAAGCCTGCCTCATGTTCTGTTTCGCCCGTTCGGACTTTTTCGAGGACCATCAGCCGCTCAAGCCGTTCAAGTCGCACGGAATAAAAGTCGCTTTCTATGGATATTACTATCCTTCACGGTACGCCGACCTGATCGACGATGAACAGCGGGCGTTCTGCCGTTCCCTCTACCAGTTCAAAGAGGGCGAAAATCACGGTATCGAGTTTTTTAAGGCGTGCATGTCCGTCTTGAATTTGGACGATGCCCCTTACCACATCCTGTTTATGCCGTGCAGCGACGAGTTCAAGTATGCCCGGCGATTCAAACGGCTCGACTGGTACATCACAACCCACCGGCCGGACCTAAGTTCGGGCTTATATGATGTCGATGTGTTCGAGTCACGCGACAGCTTGCACGAGGCGAAAGGCGGTGAAAACCGTATCCTCGAAAGGAACTACCGTATCACGGGGAATATCGAAGGGAAACAGATTATCATCGTGGACGACGTGCTGACAAGCGGACAGAGTATGGCCGACTACAAGGAAGAGATAGAAAGGTGCGGCGGCAAGGTGGTGGCGGCCATCTTCTATGGCAAAACCGTTACCCGACCGCCTCTGCTTCTGATAAAGGCGCACGTGTGGGGTGGCTGCATCGTGAACAAAATCAAGGAACTGACGAAATGAAAGAATGACTATTGTTGGAATTCGTTTGAACATCATAGGGAAAAAGCCTTATCCTTTTTATCGAGGGGTGGTAGAAAGAGGGCTTGAATCACTTGGAAACAGTTTTGGATCATTGAAAAAAAGAATATATGACATGGAAATAAAACTTATTATTTCTAACAAGAAACAATTCTTGGATTTGCTGTTGTTGGCAGATGAACAAGAAAGCATGATAAACAAATATTTGGAACGAGGTGAGATGTTTGCCCTCTATGATGACGGCCTGAAGGCTATCTCTGTAGTGACGTGTGAAGGAGAGGGTATTTACGAAATAAAAAACATAGCCGTTTGTCCCTCCTCCCAACGCAAAGGATACGGAAAACGGCTGGTTGATTATCTCTTTGGATACTATCAGGGCAGATGTTCCGTCATGCTTGTCGGAACGGGAGATACGCCATCTACACTCTCTTTCTACGAACATTGCGGCTTTCGTATCTCACACCGACTGAAAAATTTCTTCACGGATAATTACGATCATCCGATTTATGAGGATGGAAAGCTGCTTACCGACATGGTGTACTTGCGGAAAGATTTCTCTTAATTCATATTTTGAATGGAATCTCATTTTTCACATCATTTATTATAACTGATTTGTGTTCATTGAATTATATCTCTATTTTTGGGAACGTAATTTTAATTTTCCCGAAAAGCCAAGAATTATAGGGACAAGTATTTTTTAGTCATTACATTAAAACATTATAATTTATGAAGAAAATCGTATTGACTTGTGTCCTCGTTTTTTCAGCCTGCTGTGTGACCCTGTTTGCACAAAAGGACAAAAAAGAAAAGGAAACAGTGAAAATAGAATGCTGTTGCGAAGACTGTACCTGCCGAGAGTGTAAATGCGATACAAACTGCTCGGAATGCAAAAATTGCCGCAAAAATGAAGAATGCAAAAGCTGTGTAGATTGTGAGCATGAAGGCCGTTGCTGCGATTATCATCGTCATCACAAGAAACACAGAAGAGGAGGATGTTGCAGGGGATGTTAAGTAATCGCTGCCCCGGATTATAAAAAGTGAGGTTGTGTCACTTCAAATCCGGCACAACCTCACTTTTTATGCGCAAAGGGGCGATGTCTCCGTATGCGGTCATTCCAACCGATGGAATCTTGAACAAAACCTCCCAAATTTTCAACTGGCAATCCGCTCCTTTCAAATGCCGTTTTATCCCTCCGGACCTGCTCCAGTCCTGTATGAAGATAAACAGGGCGTTCTGCCGTATGGCATCGCATTTTGTGTAGAACCGGGTGTGCTCAATCTCCAAGAGACTTTCTTAAAACAAGTTTTATTGCTTATTTCCTTTTCTCACCCTATATCCTGTCCACAGACACCATACGCATCCTCCTCCCACGAGAAAGACAAACACGTAAGTAGCCACGCTGCCTATGAACACCCGTCCACTGTGTACTTCCAAAGCGAAGTTCCAAAGCGACATGGGTTGTGTGGAGAGTTCGCCGGGCTGGGCAAGTGCATCCGTTCCCTCGTAATATTCCACCACGCATTCCTTTCCCTTGAAATCCGCACTGTAACCCGAAACGGCAAACTTGCCGAAAGGAGGACCGGCTGTATCTTCGGCTTCTTCTCCCGTGAAGTAGTCCGTTACCCGGCCTTGCTGTCTGTCCCAAACGAACAGGCCGCTGAACGAACCGACCAGCCAGTTCCCCTGCTTATCCTTTTGCCAGACATTCAGCCCCATGACACTGACCGGGGGAGTTTCCTCCACCTTCACGGGAACGGCATCCGGTGAAGCCAGCGAATAAAAACCTTCGGAAGTGGAGAGCAGCCAGTCACCGCACATATCGTCATAGCGCACCATGCGCAGCTTGTCGTGCCAAAGGTTAGGGCTGTCTAAGGATGTGCCGGGCAGAGCGGGTGTCTTAGTCAGAGCCAACGGTATCATGGCGGGGGGACGGAGACACCAGCCCGTAACGGCCACCAAGAGGGTCAGTATGATAGTGGTGCGTCCCAGCTTGTCGTGCCACAGCAGGGAGAGGCGTGTCCATCGGGCTTCGCCTTCCGTGTGCCGCCCGTGGCGGTGGCGGCGACGCATGTCCTTGGGCAGCAGCCAGTAGGCAAGCCCTGTGAGGCACAGGAGAACCAGCACGACGGCCACCGCGTCCACAACCAGCTTGCCTGCCGTGCCGAACAACTCCCCGCTATGCAACATCCACACCGTGCGGAAAAGCGTCACCCGTGGCTCGTAACCGTCGGGAACTTTCACCTGTATTTTCCGAAATCCGGCGTGGGGAGACGTGGAGAGATAGAGGTACGAACGTCCGGCAACTACCAGCGTGTCGCCCCGGACGGTGATGTCCGAAAGACGTTCCCCCTCGTCCAAAGGTAGGGGGATTTCTATCCAAGCCGTTCCGTCGTGGCGGTACAGACCGAACTGGCCGGCGGCATACAACGTACCGTCGGGTGTTTGCACTATGCCTTTCATGCTACGGTAGTCCGCCCCTTGGGGAAGTCCTTCGTTGAAGTCCGCAAAAGCCGAGGCGGCAGTGTCCGTGCGCCATATCCCGGCTGCACCATAGGCCAGTATATGCACCACGGAATCCTTGTCCGTATAGCGCAGCGTTCCCCGCAGCAGCCCGCCGTTCCATGCATCGAAACGATAACCCGCAGGCAGCCACTTCCGGCTGACGTTGATGTCGGCCACCGCTTCACGATGATTCAGCACAATACCGCTCCAACAGAACATGAGCATGAAGAAGCAGAACAGCAACCCGAACCATTTATGATGTTTCCTCCAAGTTATCCGTTTCATGATTTATCTTTTATTGTCGTTTTACATCCGCAGTTTTCTTTCGTCTGTCATAAGCGAGATAAAGCCCGGTTACTGCAAACGAAGCCAGAATCAACACGATTTCCTGCACATGCTCCTTCGGATTTACCCATAGCCCGTTCAGCAGGTGAATCCGGTCGAAGACCTCTACCGCGATCCAGAAGATAATTACGGTGGCGAAACCGAAACGCAGGCTCATGCCCCACGAGGCATAACGCAACAGCTTGGCGAACATGAACAGCGAACCGATGAAGCCCAGCATCCCGACAAGCAATGTCACCGGATGATGGTCGCCGAAAAAACGCTCATCGTAGCAGAACATCAGCACCAAGTAGCACGTCCACAGCATGGTAATGACTTCCATAAAGGCGACAATGCCAGTATGGCGTGTCATGGGGCGTGCGGCGATTTCCTTCTTGTGCTTGCCGAAGAACAAGCGCTGCCACCAGTTCAGGAAATTGCAACCGTTGGCGGTGCAGAACAGGTACAGCATCATCGTCATGGCCCAGAACCCGAATGTGGACGGAAGTATCAGGTATTCCGGCCGGCTGACTATCTCGCCCGTCACCGGGTCGAGCTGCGCCTGCGTGCCGAAACGGTTGGCATAGTACATAAACAGGAAGTCGATGGCGCCCATCCAGTAAAACATACCGCCGAACAAGCCCAACAGCGTTTGTTTGACGTCGCCTTTTATAAATACACCGATA